>JALWLR010000229.1 GCA_027084065.1 Helicobacteraceae bacterium
ATACCATAATAGTATCTTTATTTAATAAAAATCATTGTACAATAGATTACTTGTACTACTTTTGCCAAAAGGGACTCTATGTCACGCATTCTCGTTATAGAAGACAACAAAACACTTGCAAACCTCATTGCAAAAAAAATCTCTTCCGAACTTTCTATGGAAGTCGATACGGCATATAGACTCTCCGAAGCCAAACTGTTTCTCTCACGCTATGAATATTTCATCGTACTTACGGACCTGAATCTTCCGGATTCGCCAAATGGCGAAGTTGTAGATTTCCTTTTGGAAAAAAAACAAAAAGTCATCATTCTTACAAGCAATATCGACAAAGCGTTCCGTAAGGAAATGATGCAAAAAAACATTATCGACTATATTAAAAAAAGTGGTGCACAAGATATTAAATATCTCATCACTCAACTCAAACGCCTCCAGGCAAATCAAAAGCATACGGTACTCGTCGTCGACGACTCAATGACAATGCGAACACAGTTTAAAAATCTGTTGGAAAATCTCTTTTTCAATGTCATAACTGTCGCCCATGGAGAAGAAGCACTCGGAATGCTTCAAAGCGGAAAGAAAATTTCACTTGTTGTAACAGACTACAATATGCCGGTAATCGACGGACTTGAACTTACTAAAGAGATTCGTAAAGAGTACGAAAAAAACGATTTACCAATTGTTGCAATTTCTTCTAGTGAAGATGAAGAGGTTATTGCTTTGTTTTTGAAAAACGGTGCCAACGACTACATAAAAAAGCCCTTTTCCAAAGAGGAGTTTTACTGCCGTATAGACAATACGATAGAAGCTTACGAAAACATTCAAACCATTCTCAACAGTGCAAACAGAGACTTTCTAACAGGACTTTACAATAGACGCTACTTTTTCAACCATATTCAAGACTACATCAAAATGGCCGAAGAGCATTATGAGAAAGTCTACATAGCTATGATAGACATTGACAATTTTAAATCCATAAACGATACCTACGGACATGATGATGGAGATAAAGCGATAGTAGCACTTTCGGAGATTTTGCGTAGTGACACAAAGCAAAAAGACCTTGTAGCCCGTTTTGGCGGAGAGGAGTTTTGTATAGCACTTCTTGCACCAAACGACGATATTGCTCTTAAAGTTTTTGAAAGAATCCGACACGATGTCGAAAACTTCAGTTTCAAAGCAAATAATGGTGATGAAGTCTCTTTTACAATTTCTATCGGCGTTGCACCATACCGAGAGGGGGATGATATTGCAGATGTCATCAACCAAGCAGACATGAACCTCTATGAAGCAAAACACAGCGGAAAGAACAAAGTCATTTTCGCAGAGAGCTGACAATGTCTACATATAAGCCTCTTCAGCAAGCTTTTTTAAAGATCACTACCCCGTTTGAAAATTTCATTCATAATCAGACAACAACAGGGATCGTTCTTCTTTTTGCGACTATCCTAGCTTTGATTCTAGCAAACTCCCCTTTTGCCGATGCATACCATCACTTCTTTGAGACAAAAATCGGTTTTTCCATAGGTTCATGGAAAGTTTACCATACACTTCATCACTGGATAAACGATGGCTTGATGGCCATATTTTTCTTTGTTGTAGGATTGGAGATCAAGCGAGAACTACTTGTTGGAGAGCTTAGCGAAATCCGTCTTGCAATTCTTCCCATACTGGCGGCAATTGGAGGAATGATCGCTCCAGCACTCATTTACCTGAGTATCAACTTCGGCACGCCGGCACAAAATGGATGGGGCATACCCATGGCCACCGACATTGCATTCGCCATCAGTGTACTGGTACTCCTTGGCAAACGTGTTCCCCCTTCACTTGTTACTTTCCTTGTCGCATTGGCCATTGTCGACGATCTCGGTGCTGTTATGGTCATTGCCCTTTTTTACACGGGTGATTTAAATATTTTAGCTCTGCTTTACTCTATGGGCTTTTTCGTTTCAATGATTTTTCTTAACCTCATAGGAGTCAGAAACTACCTCAGCTACTTCATTCTCGCCGCAGGCATGTGGTTTTTCATGCTTGATTCAGGTATACATGCAACAATAGCAGGCGTTCTAGCAGCACTTGCCATTCCGTCCAAACCGCAAAGTAATCCTCTACACTTTACACAGAAGGTTCGCAACCTGCTCGATGATTTCGACAAGTTTCCAATCGCAACCGATATGACAATGCATGAGCGACAAAAAGCAATTTTACAAAACATCAAAGACCGTATAGACTCCATCAGTTCACCTGCCGGTGTTTTGGAACATACACTTCATCTACCTGTCTCTTTGCTGATTATACCTCTTTTTGCTTTTGCAAATGCAGGTATTCGCGTTGATGTCACAACACTTCATGAAATGCTGACAACCCCCGTTGCGATGGGGGTTATGGCAGGACTCTTTTTTGGCAAAGTTATCGGTATTTTTGGTTTTTCATACCTTGCTATCAAACTCGGCATAGCCAAACCACCTCAAGGCAGTACACTCAAACAGATTTTCGCCGTCTCTTTCCTTGGAGGAATAGGTTTTACGATGAGTATTTTTATTAGTGATCTTGCGTTTGAGGGCAATCAACTCTACATTACCGAAGCAAAAAGCGCTATTTTAATCGTCTCTATGATAGCTGGCTTGCTTGGATATTTTATGCTAAGAACCCTGAGCAATAAAAATTCCTGACTTCTTCAAAGTTCTAAAGCACCAACATACAATCCGACAAGTCCGCTCAATAAAAAAGAGAGTGTTGTAGCCAGCTCTTTGCTGCCACTGATGTTACGCAATGAACTCCATGATGCCACAACACCAAAAAAAGCCCCAAAAATCATAAGTGCCCACCAGCTCTTTTGATGCAACAACTCCATACTCAAAAACTGCGATAAAAAAGAGGC
>JALWLR010000230.1 GCA_027084065.1 Helicobacteraceae bacterium
CAATTTTCCTCTTGAGACACCCAAAATTTGTCTCAAAATCTGCTTTAAAGCCCTAAAAATAGGGATTTGAATTTTTTGTTTTTAAAAAGTGAGAAACTCAGGAAAAGGGTTTTGAAGGTGACTACGTTTTTGATGCCGTCATCGTTACGCCCGATTCTATAGCGCATATCGACAATATTACACTTTAAGATTTGTTAGCGGTTGAGGCTTGCCTCATCGAGCATCATGAAAAAGCCGTTGACACCTTTTATACCGGCATCATCGAAGTAAATTCTCCCATTTGGTGTTAAAAAATAGTGTCTTGGAACACCAAATTTTTCAAACTCCTTTGGAACATAATGTTTGTCACGATTGAAAAAAACGGTTACAAAACGCTTTTTGAGAATTTGTTGTACCTTTTTGTTTGAAAGAACCTCATTTTTGTAACGAACACAGAAGTTGCAGTGCTCAGCTCCAATGAAAACATATATGTCTTTATGCTCTTTTTGTGCAATTTTTTTGGCCGTTTCTAGATTGTGAATCCATGGCAGATCAATGGCTTGGAGTGAGGAAACAATGAAAAAAAGCGAAATAGCAAGTAAAATTTTCATGGCTTAATTATATCCTTTTACAGTTTAATGTAGCATGATATAATCCTTCAAATAAAGTGATGCGGGAGTGAAGATGGAAGCGAAAATATTTTTTGGAAGCAAAGAAGAAAGTAGGGCAGTAGTCGATAAAAGATTCTCTCCATATGATGGCAGAGTCGTATCGACTGCGCCTGTTTGTAGTGCCGAAGATGCAAGAAAGGCTTTGAAAATTGCCGAAGAAGCTGCCAAAAATGCCAAAAAAAGTACACTGGCAAAGCGATGTGAATGGATACTCGATGTTGCGAAGAGACTCAAAGAACAAAAAGAGGATATGGCGCGAACCATTACGGATGAGGTAGGCAAACCCATAGCGTTTTCACGCATAGAGGTTGAGAGATGTATAGAGACGTTGACACTCAGCGCCGAGTTTGCACGCACGATGCATGGAGAGACGATTGCTACGGATGCGACGCTAAGCGGCAAAAAGACAAATGCCTATTTTGTTCGTGAACCGGTGGGAGTTGTTGTTGCCATTACTCCTTTTAATTTTCCGCTCAATCTTGTAGCACACAAACTCGCTCCTGCTTTGGTAGCGGGCAATGCCGTTGTATTGAAACCAACTCCCGAAGCTCCGCTTACGGCTTATAAGTTTGCAACACTGTTTATAGAGAGTGAATTTGCCAACAAAGATGCACTCAGTGTCGTATATGGCGATGCGGAAGTAGGAAGCGCACTGGTCTCAAGTGATATTCCAAGAGTTATCAGTTTTACAGGCAGTGTACCGGTTGGAAAGATTATAACAAGCCAAGCGGGTATTAAGAAGGTAAGTCTCGAACTTGGAGGGAATGCTGCAACATTCATCGATGCCGATGCCGATCTTGACTACGCCGCAGAGCGTTGCGCATTTGGTGCATTTATCAACTCCGGTCAAGTATGCATCTCTTTGCAAAGAATCTATGTACATGCAGATGTATATGAGTCATTCGCTCAAAAACTGGCAACCCAAACAAAAAAACTCAAAGTGGGTTCTCCTTATGAGGATGAGACCTTTGTAGGGCCGCTTATCAACGAAGATGCCGCAAACAGAGCTATGAACTGGGTAGAGAGTGCCATCAAGGAGGGGGCACGTGCGATGACCGTACCTCATAAAGAGGGCCGCATTTTTCATCCTGCCGTTATGGCGGATGTTCATGACGATATGGCGATAGTATGTGAAGAGGTTTTTGCACCGATAGTCTCACTCGTTAAAGTTGAGAGCTTCGATGAGGCAATCAAAAAAATGAATGATTCCCCCTATGGTTTGCAGTTTTCCATCTTTACAAACTCTTTGAAAAACACCCAAAAAGCCATTGAAGATTTTGAAGCCGGCGGCGTAGTGGTCAATGACATACCAACGCTTCGCTTCGATATTCAGCCTTATGGAGGAGTGAAGCTTAGTGGAGTAGGAAGAGAAGGGCCGAAATTCGCTTTAGAGGAGTTTACAGAGATCAAAAGCGTGGTTATATGCTAAGGCTCAGTGTGCATAGACCTTGACAAAGTCGGCAGTATTTCTAAAATAGCCCGGATAGTCAAATGTAACACGAAACGGTGCGACGGCTCCGGGCTTGAGGTTTTTTGCTATGACAAACTCTTTTTCAATTGTTTGTGGCTTGTAGAGTTTATTTGCACCTTTGAAAAAATCTCCTAGACCGCTTGGCTTGTAAAAGTTTCCTCCTTTGACATTACCCGTAGCATGACCTCCATTGACAAGTTTGATGTGTAGATAGACTTTTGCGACAGGATATTTCCCCACATTTTTCACAAGCCCGAAGTAGGAGATTTTTTCCTGTGTCAGGTAGCGTCTATTGTCTATTTTGATGAGTTTGACTTTTTTTGTATATTTTTCAGCTACGGCTATACCTATAGCTCCAACAAGTATGCTCATAAGCAAAACGGAAAAAATCATTGGTTTGATCAGTTTTGGATTGTTCTGCTGGAATGCCGCGACAATGCCCCCAATACACATTATTATTACTGCAGCGATAATGATATAGTGAATAATAGTTAAACTCATCGGCACATTCCCTCTACAGCTACGTCAATATCTTTTTTATAACTAAACGGCTCTATCAGTAGTCTAAAGTCAATATCGGCTCCTTTTGGAATATCTTTAAGAACGATGCTTTGCGTTTTGAGAGGTTTGAGGCGTAAAATCATGTCTTTGTACCTATTTCCCGTTTTTTTGAAGACTTTTGCCGTGAGCATACATTGTTGAAAGTCGAAGGTAGAATCATTTTTTAAATCTCCTTCTATCA
>JALWLR010000231.1 GCA_027084065.1 Helicobacteraceae bacterium
TTGTAGAAGCTCTTACATCATCAAGATTTTCAAGCAGTTCAGACGTTTCATTTTGAATCAAAGCCAAGCCTTTACCCACATCTCCAATGCTGCGAACTTCTGAATTGAAACGAATGACAACCTGCTGTTCATGCGCTTTTTTCATAGCTTCGATACCGCTTCGAACCATCTCTATCGCTTTTGCAAACTCCCCTTCCATTCCTTCCGTACTCAATTCAAAAGAGAAGTTCCCTTTTGCTGCTTCTGCAACAGAGGTGTTTATACGTGATGTAAGCGTTTCTATCTTGGCAACAAGCTGAGCGAGCTGACGGGTAATGACATCCATCTCATTTCGCACCGATTTTCGTCTGTCTACCACAACTGAGAGATTTCCATGCACTACCTCTCCTATGAGATACTCAAAACGTTTGATAGAGCCCAGAATCGATTTAATAATACTCATAGAGACATAAATGATGATAGCCATTGTCAATACCGAAACAACAAGCAAGAAGATAAACGAGTTTAATGCTTGTTTTTTTAGTGCCTCAGCACTTGTTTGTAATCTGTCAAAAATAAAATCTTCCATCTCTTTGAGTTTGTTTATTTTATTTGAAATCGTTTCAAACCAGTATTTGGCATCGATATTGAAATTATCCTTTTGAGAAGAGGCAATATTGCGCATATCTGCAACACTGCTAAAAGATGGGTCCTTTTCCAAAGCCTCATATTTTTGCAATATATCCTTTGGAGCACTATTTTTAAAAAGGTGGAGTAAAACCTTTTGCTGTGATGTCACAGAGACAAATGTCGAATAAAGCTTTCGGCTCATTTCATTTGCGGCAAAAACGGCAGACAACACGGCTCTCTCGATTCCTGCGCGCTCTTTGGCACTTTCAAAAAGAACTAGTGCATTCATAATGTTTTTTATCTTTTTTTCCGACGGAAATGTAGAAAATCTCGTAATGACATCGAGAATGGCTTCATTGAGATGTGTATAATAAGCCACCTCCTCTGCCGTATTTATACGAAACGAATCGATACTTCGGCGGATTGCATCTAGCTTGGAAAAGTCCACATGCTCTTTTAGATACAAAATATATTTATCCGGATTGTTTTGCATGTAGCTGCGAAGCTCTTCCAACTTTGCATCTGTATTTTTTCTTTGTTGCAGCATAAGAGAAGAGAACTTCTTTCCGTGCGAATTCAAAAAGCCGGCACTTGCACCTCTCTCTTTTTGTAATTCATGCAAAACATTGCCCAGCTTCTCACTCAAATTGGCAATTTGAAGCGTTGTGGAGGCATCTTTGTAGCGGTTGTAATCCAAAACAAGCAAATAAGAGGCAAACCCTACTATCACTGCCAATGCAAGAAACGTTAACAGTAACAGCCGTTTTTTAATCGTTATGGAAGCTAAAAATCTCATGATATTACTCCTTAATTTTTTATTATATCACAAAAGAGAGATCAGAACAACAGCTTCTGTGCTTCAGTTTCTCGCTCTTGTACAGGCGGCTTGGAAACATCGGTAAAGTACTCGGTTACGCCATTCATTTTCACTTCGATAACACCAGGCGGCATCATGAATTTTCTTGGAACCTGTGGATAAAAACGCAACAGCTCACTATAGTACTTCGAAAATGCCGGTCCGCTGACACGTCCACCCGTTTCCCCTTTGTACATCGGTGTATTGTCATCGTTACCAAACCAGACAATCGTCTCGACACTCGGCGAATAGCCTGCAAACCATGCATCCATGCTTTTGTTGGTCGTTCCCGTTTTACCTGCAACTTCCAACCCTCTGACAGCAGCTCTTCGTCCTGTTCCGCGCTTGACGACATCACGTAAAATCGTCGTCATCAAAAATGCCTGCTGAGGCGATGTAATATAGCGGGAATGCTCTGTTTTTTCATAAACGGTATTGCCGTTTTTTTCTATTTTCATAATGAGATGTGGCTCCATTTGCATACCGTGATTTGCAAAAGAGGTATAGTAATGAGCAAGTTCAAGCGGCGAGAGCGAGATGGTTCCAAGCGCTATGGAGAGATCGTGCGGAAGATTTTTAATGCCAAACTTTTTAAGCTCTTTAAGCAGTGTTGCCAGCCCTATATCGTTTACAAGATTGATAGTAGCAAGGTTGCGAGAGTGAATGAGCGCTTCGCGCAAAGAGATCAGCCCTTTGTAGTCCTTTTCATAATTTTTCGGTCTCCATTTAAGATCCTCGCCGTTTTTTTCATATTTGTAGGTTCTAGCAACATCCACAAGCTTTGTAGCACCACTGTAGCCCAAATCAAGCGCAACTTGGTATATAAAGGGCTTAAACGCCGATCCAGGTTGACGTTTGCCCTGTGTTGCTCGGTTGTAGGAGCTTTTTTTGTAATCGACACTCCCCACAAGTGCCAAAACATCGCCACTTTTACTCTCTAGACTGACTAAAGCACCATTGAGTTGAGAGACATTAACGTCTTGAGGAGTGTAGGTAGGGTCGGATTCCATTTTTTTACGCTCTTTTGCTTTGTAGCGCTCAATTCGCAAAAGTGCCTTCTCATAAGCATAGCGGAGTGCTTCTCTTGCTGCTTTTTGCAGTTTGAGATCAACCGATGTGTATACATCATAACCACCGGTTTTAAAATCTTCTACCCCCATTTTTTTCACTCTTCGCACTACCTCATCCACTATAAAAGGAGCTTTGTTTTGTGTAAGTGTCTCATCATAAACTTCAGGGCGCTCCATCAAAGCTTTTTTATAGGTTTGCTCATCTATCCATCCAAGGGAGTACATCCTTGTAACGACACGATTGGCACGACCAAGCGAAATGTCGTAATTTTTTGTCGGATTGTATGTCGAAGGGGCTTTTGGCATTCCAACAAGCATAG
>JALWLR010000232.1 GCA_027084065.1 Helicobacteraceae bacterium
AAGAGAGTGCGGCAAAACCGCCGCAAAAAACACAAGAGGAGATTGCCAAAGAGGAGGAGGCCGCTTTGGAGGACATCCTCAAAGTGGAGATGCTCGAACTTACTCTTGGCTATCAGCTCATCAAACTCGCCGATGCCTCTCAAGGCGGAGACTTGCTAGAGCGTATACGCTCCATGCGTCGCAAAATCGCCTCTGAACTCGGTTTTTTAATGCCTCAGGTGCGTATACGCGACAATCTCCACCTCAAACCGAACCAGTACCAAATCATCCTCAAAGGTGTACCCATTGGAGAGGGAGAGATCTACCCAGATAAATTCCTCGCTATGGACAGCGGCATGGCTACGGGAGAGATAGAGGGAATTCCAACAAAAGAGCCGGCGTTTGGGCTTGATGCGATCTGGATAGATCCTGAACTCAAAGAGGAGGCGATCATCAACGGCTACACCGTCGTCGATCCAGCAACAGTCATCTCTACTCATATGAGCGAACTTGTCAAACAACATGCAGAAGAGCTTCTCACGCGACAAGAGGTACAATCACTCATAGATAAACTCAAAGAGGATTACCCCGTCATTGTGGATGATGTACTCAAAGTTGCCTCCATCGGTCTTATTCAACGCGTATTGAAACAGCTGCTTCATGAAAAGATTCCTCTAAAAGATATGCTGACCATTTTAGAAACCATAGCCGACATCGCCGAATATACCAAAAACGTCGACCTCATCACAGAGCAGGTTCGTGCCCGCCTTGCCAGAGTCATAACGCAAATGTATGCCGGCGAGGATGGTGTCATAAGACTCTTGACGTTCGATACGCAAACGGAACAGAAACTGCTCCAAAAATCCACAGAGCAAGACGGCATCCGCAATTTGATGCTGAGTGTAGGAGAAATCAACGCCCTCATTCAAGCAACCAGTCAAAAAGCGGCGGAGGTACTGCAAAAAGGCATATCGCCCGTTATAATCATCGTCGATCCGCAAATACGCAAAGCGTTAGCGGAAATTTATGAACGTTTTTCACTCGATGTCGTCGTTCTCTCCCATGCCGAGATCGACTCACATGCAAAATTCGAAGTACTCGGATCAATCAGTTTTTAAAGAAAGGATACAATGAAAACACTCCACCATCTCTCACATATCGATCTTGACGGTTACAGCTGTCAGCTTGTTATGAAACAGACCCCTTACGATTTGACTTTTTACAACGCCAACTACGGAGCGGAGGTTAAAGACCAGCTTGAGCTCATTCTTGAGAACATAGACAAAAGTGAAACGAAAAAAGCGACTATTCTCATAAGCGACCTCAATCTTTCCGTTGAAGAAGCCAAATGGCTGGACAAAGAGGTAGATAAACGAAATGCCAGCAATTACGACATCGAACTGCTTTTGCTCGATCACCACAGTAGCGGGGAAGATTGTGCTACACGATTTAAATGGTACTATCTTGACACATCCAGATGTGCGACTAAAATCGTCTACGACTATGCCAAAGAGCACTTTGAACTCAACGAACCAAAGTGGATGCAAAAGTATGTCGACATCGTCAATGCCGTAGATCTTTGGAAACAAGAAGAGCATGAGAACTTCGAATACGGCAAAGTCTTCATGCGACTTATAAACGAAGCAAAAGAGCTCAACCGTGTTATGTTTGCAAAAGAGGACAACCTCTACAAGCTGACTCTATTGCAAAACGCCGTGAAATTCATAGGTCAAAAAGATGGGCATATAGCCCTTGATGAAAACATCTACTTTCTGAAAAAGGATTTTTTCAAAAAAGATCACAACGACACTCTTGACAATCTTGCAACCGAGTATATAGTAGAGCTTCTTGGCAGACACAGAAATGAAATGACAATCTACTATAAAGGTTACAAAGGTTTTCTCAGTTACGGTGTGGGCAATACATCTATCATCGGGAACGGTTTCTTGACCAAATATCCCGACTACGACTTCATAGTAGACGTCAGCTATCGCGGTACTATGAGTCTACGGGCGAACAACCAAGTCAGTGTCGCACAAATTTCCAAAGAGTGGTGTGGCGGAGGTGGACATCCAAACGCAGCAGGTGGAAGAATACAAGGCTTTAAAGAGCAGTTTCGCTACGACAAAGTCAAACATCAAATAGAGTCTCTCATCAACCATAAAGAGTCCGTTGCAGGCAAACTCGAATACAAAACAGAAGATCCTCAATAAACAACCACAGGAATTGATTAATTTTTAATCAATTTCTAAACCTCTTTTCCAATCAAAAAAATGTATAATTGTTGCGATATTCACTCTAACGAGTGTCTTTTTATAATACTATATCCTACTGGAGTATAGTATTATAATGAAAATTTATTCTCAAGGATCGAACATGACGTTTACCAATTCGGCTGAACTTCTCTCCTTTCACTGGGTTGTTTACTCTATCTATGCGTTAATGATCATCTCCGTCATCGCATGGTTTGGATTCAACCTTACACGAAAGAAAAAGGCTAAATCCATTGTACGCATACCTTTTTACGGGTATATGGCTTTCTTGGTTGCCGGCGGTGTCGGACACCATATATTTACCTACAACTCCATTCCATGGGTCGCACAAGACATCATGCGTGATGAAATAACACCCGATGCAACCTATGTACTCACAGTTGGGGATCACAAATGGAAAAACCTTCCAAAAAAGGTTATAGTCCAGTGTGGTCAGACTATCAAATTCGATGTTCGAAGCGAAGATCTGGTCTATGGCTTTGGACTTTTTAGACAAGACGGAACGATGGCTATGCAGATGCAGGTCAATCCTGGTAAAGATGCAACAGGCATACTTGAGCCAAACGACATCTTGTGGACATTCAATCATAA
>JALWLR010000233.1 GCA_027084065.1 Helicobacteraceae bacterium
TGCTTATAAAGATGACGACCAAAACTTCCATAACCAAATATAAAAATTTTTCCCTCTACTTTCACTGCATCATCCTTTTAAAGTTGCTTATTGCCGTCGTATAACCAATAAATACTAAATTATCACCGCTTTGCAAGATGAAATCCTCTGGAGGATTGAAAATAAAATCCGGTTCGTTTGATTCATTTGTACGTAAAACACCCAAAAGAATTATACGCATATCTTCAAAACCGATGTCACGAATGGTTTTTCCATCTGCATAACTTCTTGGTAAAACCTCAAACTCCTCTATCTGAATCTTCTCTTTTTGCTCGATGATCGAAAGAAGTACTTCAAACGCTACCGGTTCTCCAATATACACCGACGCCATCATCCCCGCTATCTCTTCAGGCATTATAACCTGATCCACTTTGGCAAAGTACATCTTTTGTGCTATCTCCTCATCACTACAGCGAGCCGTTACATAGACGTTGGGATTGAGGCTTTTTACATTGACGGCTATAAATGTGTTTTGAATATCATCGGATGTTAGACATAGCACATGTGAAATGTTCGAATCGATCTTGAGCTGCTCAAAAATACTCTCTCGCGTCGCATCAGCACATATTGCGCGATACCCCATACTGTATGCCATCTCCGCCATCTCCTCCTCTTTTTCGATGACGACAAACTCTATGCCCTCTTTAAAAAGCTCTTTGGCAACAAGTCTTCCAAGCAGTCCAAAGCCACAGATGACGGTAATGTTCTCTTTTTTCGAAAGAGTGTTGACGATTCTGTCTTCTCTTAAAATCGTCAGCCTCTCACTAAAAGAGGAGACGATAATAGACGTCACAAACGAAATGAGTCCAATCCCCGTTAATATAATAAGCATCGTTACGATTCGACCTTCCGGGGTAACGGGAGAGATGTCTCCATAGCCGACTGTAGAGATGGTTATAAGTGCCCAGTAGAATGCATCAAACAGATTATGAATGTTCGGATTTATATTGTTACCCTCAAACACATAGAGCATAATACCCGCAATAAAAATGAAAAAGGCCGAGAGTGTAAGGAGTGTTATCAGTTCGAATTTTTTATTTTTTAAAACTTCTAAAAAGCTTGTCAGACTTTTGGTATAGCGAAGCATCTTGAAAGCTCGAAACAAAATAAATACACGTAAAAGCCGAAAACCACGATAGCTAGGGAAAATAGCGAGCAAATCGATTATGGCGGAGGGAGTAGTCATGTATTCCCACTTGTTTTTTACTATTTTCCAAAACAATTCGCCCAAACTCAGCTTTTTGCCAAAAAAGAGTGTCTCTTCATACTCCTCTATGATGATTTTATGCACATCACTGTAAACCCACATTCGTAACAGATACTCCGTGACAAAAACCGTCGTTACAAAATAGAGATCAAAATCATCCAGCCATTGCGGCACATGGTGCTTAACATCCATAACAAGCAGTGTCACACTGCTTAAAATGACAAAAATCATAAAAAAATCGAAGTATTTTTTGTAAGGGTATTCATCGTTTTCCAAAAGATTGTAAAAAAATCCTTTGACAGCTTTATAGCGTGGGGAAGCCTCTAAAAAATAGGCAAACTTGACAAGCATGTTTTTTGTATCTTTCATTTTTTCCGTATCTTTTTTCTATTTTCTTACAAGTGTAACATAGTAAGGACACATTTCTAAGGAAAGAGAAAAAAATATGTAAAATAGAGATAATTAAAATCAGTACATGACTTTGTCTTCTTTATCCATCCAAAGGCGAAGCAACGCTTTACAAGAATCTTGCGGTTTATGTATAAAAGGGATGGGAGAGTGCCGCTTGCGAAGTAAAACTTCGGTTATGAACTCATCGTCGAACCCTATTGAAGCGGCTTCTTGCTTAGTGTTGCAAAAGAACACCCTCTCTAATCTCGCCCAAAAAACAGCGGAAAAACACATAGGGCATGGCTCTCCAGTAGCATAGAGTTCACATCCTTTAAGCTCAAAGTGCCCCAGCTTCGCACATGCACGACGTATGGCAAGCACTTCTGCATGTGCCGTAGGGTCGTTTCGTTTAAGCACTTCATTATGTGCTGTTGCGATGATTTCGCCATCTTTGACAACTACCGCTCCAAACGGACCGCCATCCCCGGATTCAACACCCTTTTTCGCCTCTTCGAAAGCTATTTGCATATAGTCACGCATAGTGCACTACCGAACTTCCATACTCTTTTTCTCAGCGACTTCATAGGATGTTTTCGTTTTTTGATGCTCCAATTCTCCTTGCACCTCGTTTTGCTCCATTTTAAGTCCTTGTGGCACTTTTTTTGAGTGAAGCTGAATGGCGCTTTGTTTGTAGTTAGGTTCTCCCGATTTTGGACAAAAATCGCTGTTTGTCAGTGTATTGATAAGCTGAGTATTGAAATGAAACGGTACGAAAACCGTTCCCGGCCGTACACTTGAAGTAACACGTACCACAACATCTTCGATGCGTCCACGCTCACTGCTAAGAGCTATACGATCGCCACTTTTTACTTCAAGTTTTTTTGCATCTTCCGGATTTATATCAACCCACGCTTCGGGTGCCAGGTTATCCAAAATATCTATTGCGCGTGTTTTGGTTCTTGTATGCCATTGCTCGACGGTTCGTCCCGTATTTAGTGTTACGGGAAAAGCTTCACAGATTTTATCCATTACCGGTTCCCACTCCGTATAGATCAAATTGGCTTTGGCATTTTTCGTCCTGTAAGAAATCTCCGGCGTATAAAGACGCTTGCTTCCCTTTGGAAACTGTTCATTGCACGGCCACTGAATACCGCCAAGCTCCTCTATAAGCTCATAGCTCATACCGCTGTAGTCACACAACTG
>JALWLR010000234.1 GCA_027084065.1 Helicobacteraceae bacterium
AAGTACGCTCCTGCTTCATCTTAACTAAGTTCTATGACGACATCGGCAACTTCTATCGTCTCGCCTCTTTCTATCTTCGCCCGCTTGCGGGTTTCCACCTCGCCGTTTCGTCTTACATGCCCCTCGGAAATTATGAGTTTCGCCTCGCCTCCACTATCGACAAGGTCCAGCAACTTAAGCAGCTTGTACAGCTCAATATACTCTTCGTTCATCTCATACTCTATAATCATTTCTCATCCTTTCTTTTGATTTACTTAGCACTACCTCTTTTGCGCTTTGCATTATCTCTTTCTCCTCATCCGTCGCAATGACAAAAAGTTTGATACGACCTCTTTTTTGAGAAATAATAGCATCTCCTCGCGCATTGGCTTCAAAATCGGGAAGGATGCCAAACTTTTCCATCCCTTCTAGAACCGCTTCGCGTACTTTTGGCGCATGTTCTCCCACACCGCCGCTAAAAACGATCGCATCTACCTCTTCTAAAAGTGCCATATATGCCCCAATATACTTTTTGATACGCCTTATATAGATGGCAAACGCCGTTTTGACCGCTTCGTCATCACGACAAAGAATCTCACGCATATCGTTTGTACCGCATAATCCCCGTAAGCCGGAATGTTTGTTAAGCGTATCTTCTACCTCATCCACGCTCATTCCCAGCTCTTTTTGCATGTAAAACACTATACCGGGGTCTATGTCGCCGCTTCTACTGCCCATAACAAGCCCCTCAAGAGGAGTAAAACCCATAGAGGTATCGATACTTTTTCCCTTAGAAATAGCACAGGCACTCGCCCCATTTCCAAGATGCAGCGTGATGAGGTTAGTCTCTTTTGGAGACTTCTCAAGCATCTCTGCCGCACGTTTGAGCAAATAGCTATGACTGGAGCCGTGAAACCCATAACGACGGATATGCGCTTCTTCCAAAAATTTTGACTCTATGGCATATGTATAAGCCTCTTTGGGCATTGTGGCGTGAAAAGCGGTATCGAAAACGGCTACTTGCGGAATGGAAGAGTGATGCTTCAAAAAGTACTCTATTGCTGCTACGTTGTAGGGGTTGTGCAGTGGGGCTAGAAAATGGAGCGCTTTGAGCTCTTCTATATTGTATTTGTCTATACGAGTGGGCTTTATGAAACGGCTACCCCCATGTACGACTCTGTGAGCTACGAACTCAAGCCTCTTTGTCTCTATCCTCTCAAGCAGGGATCTAAGTACAAGTGCATGATCCTCTACCTCCTCTTTAAGCAGATGCAAAACACACTTTTCATCTTCGAAAACGGATAATTTTATCGAAGAGCTGCCGCTGTTGATAACCAGACTTCGCATCACTCCTCCTGTGCCTGAATGGCGGTAATAGCGATTGTATTGACAATGTCTTTGACCAAAGCGCCGCGACTGAGATCGTTTACCGGTTTTTTCAATCCTTGCAGCACCGGTCCTATGGCAACCGCACCCGCACTTCTTTGAACCGCTTTATAAGTTGTATTGCCCGTATCGAGATCAGGGAAGATAAAAACCGTTGCATGCCCGGCTACTTTGGAGTTTGGCATTTTACGTTTTGCTACCTCCTCGTCAAATGCAGCATCGAACTGAATCGGTCCTTCAACCTCCAATTCTGGTGAGCGTTTTCGAACGAGTCTAGTCGCTTCACGCACCTTCTCAACCGATTTTCCATCTCCACTTTCTCCACTAGAATAAGAGATCATCGCTACTTTTGGCTCTATGTCGAAACGTCGTGCATTTTTGGCACTCTCTATGGCAATGGAGGCAAGCTCACTTGGAGTCGGGTCTTGAACGATGGCACAATCTCCAAAAACAAGTACACGAGTCTGCAAACACATAAAAAATATACTCGATACCACCTCGACACCCTCTTTGGCTTTAATAATCTGCAATGCAGGACGAACCGTCTCCGCCGTAGAGTGCGTTGCTCCGCTGACCATACCGTCTGCATACCCAAGATGTACCATCATAGTTCCAAAGTAATTCACATGCGTAACGGCATCAAGAGCCTGCTCACGGCTCATCCCTTTGTGCTTGCGTAACTTGTAAAGCTCCTCTCCAAAACGCTGCAAAAAACTTGAAGCGGTATAGTCAACCACCTCCGCTTTTGAAAGATCAAGACCGTGCTGCTCATAAAAACGGCGAAACTCCTGCGGACGCGTCAAAAATACAATGTCGGCAATCTCTCTGTTGAGAATGATTTCGGCAGCTTGAAGTACGCGAAGATCATGCGCTTCAGGCAAAACGATCTTCTTTTTTTCTCTTTTAGCCAGTTCAAAAAGCTTATATTCAAACATTTGCGGGGTAACGATGTCGTTTTTTGAGAGTCTCATTCGCTCTTCTATGCTTTTTGTATCGACATATCTGCCAAAGTGACCAAGTGCGAGTGAAATTTTCTGTTTGTCTTTTAGACGGATTTTCGGCTCGATGGCAGAGATGTTGCTTGCCGTCGTATAGGTGTCGTCTTGTGTAAGCAAAAGCGGCAGGGAAATTTCTCCAAGCCCTTCTATAAGACGAGTAATGTTAGGATGCGGCTCTAAGCCGTTGGAGAAAACAATCGCACTGATACTAGGATACTTCTTCGAATAGTATGCACCAAGCACTCCCAAAATGATTTCACTTCTGTCACCGGGGACGATAATGAGATCTTGTGCTTCTATCTTTTCCAAAAAACGATCCAGCCCCAGTGCGGCAACTTTTACTTTGGCTATTTTACGAATGTAGTCACTCTCTTGAAAATGGAGTTTTTTTAGATGCAAAGTTTCAATGACATCACTTAATCCAAGCTTTGCAAGCTCTGGATTTTCAGGGATTGCAAAGATCAT
>JALWLR010000235.1 GCA_027084065.1 Helicobacteraceae bacterium
TCTTGCATCTCTAAAACCGAGAGCTCCTCTTGAAGCGGTTTCATAGCAGGGAAAAGCAAGACATCGCGAATGGAGTGTTGGTTTGTCAGAAGCATGACGAGTCTATCCATTCCAATACCCTCTCCGGCAGTCGGCGCCATACCGTAGCTGAGTGCTTCGACGAAGTCGGTATCCATATGGTGCGCTTCGTCATCTCCGGCATCTTTAGCGGCGACTTGCGCTTTGAATCTTTCATACTGATCGACAGGGTCGTTAAGCTCACTGAATGCGTTGGCTATTTCTCGCCCACCTATGAAGAGTTCGAAGCGCTGGGTAATTTGAGGATTTTCATCATCACGTCTTGCAAGCGGTGATATATCTACGGGGTATTCGGTAATGAAAGTCGGGTTGATAAGTTTCTCCTCTACGAACTCATCGAAGAGCTCTCCTTGAAGTTGTCCAAGAGAGAGTTTTTCATCTGCTTCAAGCCCTTTTTCTTTCATAAATGCAAGGATTTTTTCTTTGTCGTTTACTATCTCTTCGGGAACGCCGCCGATTTCACTGAGTGATTTGATAAGAGGAATCTCTTTGAATTCGCCGAAGTCTATCTCCATATCGCCGTATGGAAGTTTTTTGGGAAGATTGAGATGATCGAAAAGATACTCGAAATACTCTTTTGTCAATTCTATAAGATCTTTATAGGTTTTATATGCCCAGTAGAACTCTATAGAGGTAAATTCCGGGTTGTGTGTCGCATCCATTCCCTCGTTTCTAAAGTTTCTGTTTATCTCAAATACGGCTTCGAAACCGCCGACTACAAGTCTTTTGAGGTAGAGTTCGGGAGCTATTCGAAGGTATCTGTCTACATCCAAAGCGTTATGATGCGTAACGAATGGCTTTGCATTCGCGCCGCCGGGTATTGGGTGCATCATCGGTGTTTCCACTTCCAAAAAGCCTTTGTCTTCGAAAAAGCGGCGTGTGAGCGAGATGACTTGAGAGCGGATTTGGAATGTTTTTCTTACCTCCGCATTCATTATGAGATCAAGATAGCGTTTTCTGTAACGAACCTCTTTGTCAGTAATACCGTGAAACTTCTCCGGTAGCGGTGCGACCGCTTTTGTCAGAAGCTTGAGGCTGTCTGCATGCAGACTCAGTTCGCCTTTACCTGTCACAAAAGGGTATCCTCCCACTTCAACGATGTCTCCCACTTCGATGAGTTTTTTAAAGACATCGTTGTAAAAACCTTCGGGAAGATTGTCGCGTGCGACGTATACTTGGAGCATTCCGCTTTCATCCTCTATCTTTATGAAGCTGGCTTTACCCATGATCCTCATAAATTTTATACGTCCGCTAACGACATAGCGTCTATTTTCATCTCGCTTGTTTTCAAGATGCTCGACATCGCTGTTGACGTTGAGAAACTTCTCTACAGTCGCATCTCGTTGAGAGTTGTTTTCATATGGGTTGATCCCCATCTCTTTGAGTTTATTCGCTTTTTCAATACGTTGCTGTACATATTTGTTACTTAATGGCAATATTTTATCCTTTCTTTTGGGTTGTTTGGCATGAATGGCAGATGCCGTATATCTGCATGGAGTGATCTTTCATTAAAAAACCGAACTCTTTTGCTATCTTTTCTTGGCGCTTTTCTATCTCTTCGTCGAGGAACTCAGTAATTGTACCGCACTCTGTACAGATCATATGGTCATGATGCTCTTTGGCACCGAGCTCATATTTTTTCCCCTGTGCCCCAAAGGAGAGAGAGGTAACGATGCCTGATTCCTCCAGCAAAGAGAGTGTTCTATAGACTGTTGCTATACCTATGCGCAAGTTGGGGTAGTTTTGCTGGACGAGTCTGTGGAGTGCTTCGGGCGTGAGATGCTCGTCACTGTCGTAGAGTGTTCGTAGTATGGCTTCGCGTTGGAGGGTGTATTTGAGCGAATTTTGTTTCAAAATCGTTTTGAATCGCTCTAGCAGAACGTCGTATTGCATTGTTTTGTCATGAAAATTTTTCTGCATGTCACGCTCCGTTTATATCTTGAGGAATGGCCTCTTTAAGCTGCTCTTTAATTTCATCTGCTTTTTTTTCGAGCTCTTTATTTATACTCTCTTGCGCTTTTTTTTGCAGTGAATCTTGCAGCTTTTTGGCTTTTTCTTTGAGCTCTTCACTCTTTTCTACGGGGTCTAGTTTCATAATGTAGCTACCGGTTTGTACCATAATGGGAAAGAGAATACTGTTTTGCATAGGTTTTTCGAGGTTTTCACGTATCGTTTTGACGTTGTATACGGCATAAGCGATGATGGAAAATATAAGAAAAAATTTTCCTGCCCCAAAAACAAATCCCAGTATTCTGTCAAAAACACCAAGTCCGCTTAGAGCTGTCAGTTTTTTCAGCATCATGCCCACTGCAATCATCATAAGCCAGAAAGCTATGAGTACGACGAGAAAGCCGGTAAAGTTGACAGCGGCACTGTTTTGAAAGTGAAATAGGTTGTCACTGAGTATTTGTCCAATGTTCGAAGCGAGCCTTGAAGCTATAAAAACTCCACCCACAATACCGATAAGCCCGAAAAACTCTTTGAAAAATCCGTTGAGAATCCCTTTAAGACCAAGTAGTAAAACGATACTGCCTACAATAAGGTCGAAGTAATTTATATCCATTTATTATTCCTCGTTTGTTTATAGTCAATCTCTTTTAAAAAGGTGCTGTTTTTTGAATGTACTCAATTGCTGCATCAAGATTCAAAGGAGCATTGTCAGTAGATGATATAGCGTAAAACGGCAACGAGCCTCTCTTTGAGCTCTTTTTTGCAATGAAACTCCCTTTTGGGTGATTACTAC
>JALWLR010000236.1 GCA_027084065.1 Helicobacteraceae bacterium
TCGATAAGTGCCCCCTGTGTCAGCTTTTATATTTCAATACATCATATGTATCGGTTGAACATAATGCCGGTGCAATCAACTCGATGATGAAAAACTATTTCAATACATCATATGTATCGGTTGAACTTATTAAACGCCCCAAGGTCGTCATTGACAATCATCATTTCAATACATCATATGTATCGGTTGAACGCGAAGCACCTCTAAACATATGTGCATCTTCGTGATTTCAATACATCATATGTATCGGTTGAACCAAAAACAACTCGAAGATGCCAGATACTCAAGCGCATTTCAATACATCATATGTATCGGTTGAACCGTATCCGCTCCAAAGGTAAGCACCAACACACCGTTATTTCAATACATCATATGTATCGGTTGAACCATAAAGCGCGACATAAATACTGCAAGCTCCATGAATTTCAATACATCATATGTATCGGTTGAACAAAAGAAGCAATAGCGTCCCCCGCTGGGTAAAATCGATTTCAATACATCATATGTATCGGTTGAACCTTGACACGAACCGTTTTCCAAGGGGTGTTTGATTTATTTCAATACATCATATGTATCGGTTGAACACAAACAGAGTCGTAACACTCAAGTCTGACAGCGTATTTCAATACATCATATGTATCGGTTGAACTGAGTTTGTTTTTGTCAATCCGCAAGCTAAAAGTGATTTCAATACATCATATGTATCGGTTGAACTAAAGTATTTGCGAGCATTTTAGCAAAAAATATTTAAAAATACTCCTAACTGTGGGGATATTTAAAAATCTTTCCAATCAAAATCTTATATAACAATGAATTGTAAAAGAGCTTTTGGAGTTCCCATTTTAGCGTCGTTTCGGTAAATTTGTCAAAAAAATCGATTGGAAAAATCAGATAAATATCGACTCACTCTCTTGTGTTTTGGTGCCTATCTTTTCTTCGTCGAAAGAGGAAGAGGAAGGGAGTTTGATGATGGAGATGTAGTCTAAATTTTTATCTATAACCTTATTCAGCTCACTTTTAAGTTTAAGTAGATTTGCCGGGGTAATTTCGCCTCTAAAGACACTTTTTTGGTGGTGGCGGAGGTATTTTTTGCAGATTTTAAAAACTTTGGCGACTCTGTATTTGCCGGCTTCGCTCTCTTCGTCGGCTATGTCGTACATCAAAAAAACATAGTTGAACTTGTAGCCTTTTTTCACATCTTCTCCTTGAGGAGAAACGGGGTGAACTCTTTTTCTTCTACGAGGAACTTAATGAGTTTGTATCCGTCAAGTTTGATAGCGGTATTGTACGAAACAAGACGTTTGAGTTTAGGATGTTTGAACTTTTCGTTCAATCTGTTTTCAAACGCTTCTATGAACACTTTCTTCCCCTCTTCGTTTAGCAGAGCGTAGTTGAGCTTTTTGTCGAAATGTTTGACTACTTGGAGTTTCTTGCGGTTTACCAACTCGAAGATCGTTTTAAAAACCAAGATCGGCTTGAACGCTTCGCTTAGATCCAAACTCAAGCTAAATCTCGCCTCTTGCGGTTCATGCAAAAAGCTGATCGATTGGTTGAGGTGGGTGTGGTAGATGGCAGTAATGGTTTTGGTGTAAAGCAGGGTGTTGCCAAAGCTGATAAGAGCGTTCATAGGATTGTCCGGCGGTCTTTTGACACGCTTGTTGAGAAGAAAATCTTCGGGAAGAAAGTGCTTGAAACTGTCGTAAAAGCGGTTCCATATCTGCCCCTCGACAAAGAGGATCTGTTTGATATGGAGATCTTTTTGCAGCATTTTTTCGACATCCTTCCTCAGCCAGTCCAAAAACGGCTTAAGCTCGCTGCTGCCGTGTCGGTAGTAGTGGTATAAAACTTCATAGATGTTTCTGGCAATCGCACTAACTATCGCTTTAGCGACGATAAGCCGCTTTTCGATATACGCCAAAGACTGCTTAATAGTCAAATCACCGCTAATAAGCTGCTCTTTAGGGTAAAAACTTCCACTGTAGTGACCGTAATAGTTGAAAAAGTGCAGTGTTATCCCTGCACGTGCTGCAAAATCCAAAAACTTCGAGTTCAAGCCCACTTCATTGAAAAAGTAAATCTCTCTTACCCCTTCGACTGGGATGTAAACCCACCCTTTTTCATTTTTGAAAGCGATGGAGTTGTCTTTTCTTTTGAGTTCACCGATGGAGAAGATATACCTTGTTTTCATTTTCATTCCTATACAAAACAGTACTCATAATACGCGCACTTTTTACACTTACTTTCAAAGCGTGGCTCAGGTGGTTTTGGCAGTGAAACAAGCTTTTCAATACCGACTAAAATCTCCTGCAACCTCTCCTCACTCTCCTCATCCAAAACCACCTCGAAGCGCTTTTTGCTCTGTCTATTTTTCTCAAAAACTTCCAACCTGCCTTTCTTTTCTATCCCCTTTTGCTTCAAGACATACAGATAGTAAAGCAACTGCCACTTAGCCGACTCTAAGTCGCTATCACTTTTTTTGACTTCTATGACATAATCTTTTGTAATCTTATCGAGCTTGATGTTCTCAAACGCGACTTCACTCACTCTATCTTCGCTGATTTCGTGTAAAACCTTGCCGATTTTTACCTCTTCACTGTTATCTTCGAGGTTGATTCGATTGGCATGGAGCCATAGTTTTGTTTTGCAAATGAAGTAGTAAGAGATTAAGGTTCCGGTAATTTTTACCAAAATAATCCTTCAATTTTATCTTTTATATAATTTACTAACTGCAAGCCTTTTTTCTTATCAAAAATTTCTTCTGATGCCAAATATATCTCAAGAGCATTATCAAAATTTTCCGTGATTATAC
>JALWLR010000237.1 GCA_027084065.1 Helicobacteraceae bacterium
GACTATCACTGCTCTCAAGCCTATACACTAGAAGAAGCTCACAAGATTGTAGAGGAGGAAGATGTAGACCTCATCATTCTCGATCTTCATCTTCCAGATGGAGATGGAGAGGAGTTTTTACATCTTCTCAAAACGGAAAAACCGCAAACAAAAGTGGTCGTCTTTACCGCCGATGACGACCTGGCACGAAGAGACGAACTTTTTAGACTCGGCATAGTGGACTACATTTTCAAAGGAAAAAACTCCGCTCTTATTCAACATGAAATTTCCAGTATTATAACTACTCTTACAATAGCGCCACAATACACAATTCTCATTGTAGATGACTCTTTTACGAGTAGAAAAATCATCAAAAGCATCTTAAGCCCTATGGGGTACAACTTGCTTGAAGCTGCCAATGCCGCAGAAGCATTCTCAATCCTTCAGCAATATAAAGTCGATCTTGTTTTACTCGATATGGAACTACCGGATATGAACGGTATGGAGGTACTAAAGACTATTAAGTCTAAACTAGAATACTTTCACTTGCCCATCTATATCGTCTCCAGCGACTCGCATATAGAAACGGTACGAAATGCCTACAAAGAGGGAGCTATGCACTACTTTACCAAGCCTTTCTCCCCAGAAGAGCTCAAACTCAAAATAGAACAGATAGTCAAACTCAAGTACAACCATAAACAACTACAGTGTCAAGCTCGCATCTCCAATAGTTGTCAGG
Source organism: Helicobacteraceae bacterium (assembly GCA_027084065.1). Classification (GTDB taxonomy): domain Bacteria; phylum Campylobacterota; class Campylobacteria; order Campylobacterales; family Sulfurimonadaceae; genus S012-15. Next base: position 719 of record JALWLR010000237.1, read on the forward strand.
AATTTTTCGACCATTTCTATGCTGTTGCCGTTGTCGACTCAAAGCTCTCTTTGTTATACACAAACGAGAAATTCTCTTCACTGTTCGAAGCTGCTAGCAGCTCTTTATTTGAGATTTTCCAAAAGAGGTACGACACTTTTCTTGGGGATATTCTTATGGCACTCAAAGAGCATAAAAACGTTGAGACGAAACTACACTATAATAAAAGAGATATATTGGTAAAAATCTTTCCCTTAGAGGATGCAAAGCTGCTTTTGGTATTTGAGCATACTCAAAGCATCACTCCTTAAAACGACGATATATAGCTCGCACTTCATCTAAAGAGTCTAAAAAAAGATCGACAAGCTTCCCATCGAAATGCTTATCTCTCTCACGTTCAAGCAATGAAACTGCATCCTCAAACGACCATGCCTTCTTATAGGGACGCTCCGATGTCAAAGCATCAAAAACATCCGCTATGGCTACAATGCGCCCATAAAGCGATATCTCCTCTCCTTTAAGTCCATCTGGGTATCCGCTTCCATCATACTTTTCATGATGGTGTAACGCTATGATGTGTCCTGCTTGCAAAAACTCATTCTTTCTTGCAGAGAGAATCTCTGCACCTATCTTGCTATGCTCTTTCATCTTTTCAAACTCTTCGGGTGTCAATCTTCCGGGTTTAAGCAAGATGCTATCTGGAATACCGATTTTACCTATATCGTGCAGTGGCGCTGCATAGTAGATAATATTTTGCTCCTTCTCATCCAGCCCATATTTTTCGGCAATGAGTCTGGAGTAGTGTGACACACGAGCTATATGGCTGGCTGTTTCAGGGTCTTTATACTCTGCGGCATCGGAAAGAACTTCAAGTGCTTCATACTCACTCTCTCTAAGAGCCTGAGTCGCTTCTTCGACTTTTTTGTGCAAAATGGTATTGAAAGATTTACTCAACAAAAGTGAAGATGCAATGGAGAGAATATTTTTCAAACGCAGCTTAAATGCAATCGGCGAGATGGGTTTGTTTAAAAACTCGGTCACTCCGCTTTTGAGAGCCTCTTGCATCATCTTTTCATCATTATTCGCCGTTATCATAATGCTGACAAGATCAGGATACATCTCTTTTAATTTACTAAAAAGCTCTATGCCGTTCATCTTCGGCATATTGTAATCGACTATCAAAGCATCTATGGAGTGCTCTTTGGCATATGCAAGTGCTTCTGTCGGATCGGTAAATGTATGAAAATTGGTATATCCCTCTTGTTTGAGGAGCTCTTCAAAGAGCGTCATATTGACAAAATCATCCTCAACAACCAAAATCGCTAAATCATACATCATTGTTCAACTCGTCATCCAAAATTTTCAAATATCTTCGTATTATATCCAAAGCCTCGTTGAAATCACACTCTTTTTTCTCTTTTATTACATTTTCCATTTTTTGCAAAAGTGATTCCATCTCTTTTAGGCGCAATGTTCCCGCAGATCCTCGAAGCTTGTGGGTAAGGTCTGTCACTTTTTCATACTCTTTGCTTTTTAAAGCCTCTTGCATTTGCATGTAGGCATTTTCAAGACTGGCATAAAATGAGCGTATAAGCTTTTCTCCTACTTGCAAAGGAAGATTAAGTTGTTTAGCAATATTTTCAGCAATATTTTCAATCTTCGGCTCTATATTTTTAAAAGCTTCAAAGCAAGAGTCACTTTGAGTGCTTTGGAGATTCTGTGTTTCATGTACACGCTCATCACTTTTTAAAATGTATTTTTTCAACACACCTTCAAGCTGATGGATGTCTATAGGCTTGGTCAAATAGTCATCCATTCCCACTTTTAAGAAACGCTCCTTGTCTCCTTTAAGAGCATTAGCAGTCAGCGCCACAATCGGCGTGTGGCGCGTCTCTTTGCTTCGAATGAGTTTCGTAGCCTCAATGCCGTTCATAACAGGCATATTGACATCCATCAAAACAAGATCATACGGTACATGCAAAACCGCTTCGACCGCTTCTTGCCCGTTTCTCACAAATGTTACATCCAGATTCGGATAGTTTTCAAAAAGCGATTCAAGCAACAAGCGATTCATTTCATAATCTTCCGCAAC
>JALWLR010000238.1 GCA_027084065.1 Helicobacteraceae bacterium
ATGCTTTCCTTAAATTTTTAGTGCTATTATAACGAAAAAAGTTTTCGGAGATGAGAAATGAGTGAACCAAAAGAGAAGTTTTTAAAAGATTATCGACCAAGCCCTTATACTATTAAAGAAGTAAGCTTAGAGTTTGAGATTTTCGAATCTTATGTCGATGTTTCCTCCGTTTTGCATGTAGAGCGACAAGAGGAGGGGTGTAACGAGCTCAAACTCGATGCACTTGATTTGGAACTGCTAAAGATCTCTGTAGATGAGAAGCCTCTTTTAGAAGATGATTATGCTATTTCCAAAGAGGGACTGACAATTTTCAATGTTGAAAAAGAAGCGAATATTTATATTAAAAACAGAATCTATCCAAGCAAAAATACGGAACTAGAGGGGCTGTATGTTTCTGGAAATATTTTATGCACGCAGTGCGAGCCGGAAGGATTTCGACGCATTACCCCCTTTATAGATCGTCCCGATGTTATGGCGAAATATACGACGACGATTATTGCCGATGCGGCGAAATACCCGGTTTTACTCAGTAACGGAAACTTTGTCAAAAAGAGGAGTTTGGATACAAGAGTAGAGGTAACATGGGAAGATCCTTTTCCAAAACCGAGTTATCTTTTTGCACTTGTGGCGGGTGATCTTGGTTTGATAAGTGATGAGTTCACGACAAGAAGCGGTAAAAAAGTGGAACTCAACATCTACACAGACAAAGGAAACGAACAGCGCTGCTTCTATGCTATGGACTCTTTGAAACGGGCGATGAAGTGGGATGAGGATGTTTATGACAGAGAGTATGATCTAGATATATACAATATTGTCGCGGTAGATAGTTTCAATATGGGGGCAATGGAAAACAAAGGATTGAATATTTTCAATTCAGCCTATGTTCTTGCAGATAATGAAGTAGCCACGGATAGAGATTTTATGGGGATAGAGTCGGTTATAGCGCATGAGTATTTTCATAATTGGACGGGAAATCGCATTACATGCAGAGACTGGTTTCAACTTACACTCAAAGAGGGACTCACCGTTTTTCGTGACCAGTGTTTCAGTGCCGATATGAACTCCTATGACGTACAGCGTATAGAGGATGTCAAAGCTTTGCGTGAACGGCAGTTTGTTGAAGATGCTTCGCCGATGGCGCACCCTATCCAGCCAAAAAGCTACATATCGATGAACAACTTCTATACGGCGACGGTGTATGAAAAAGGGGCTGAGGTTATACGAATGATTTATACTCTTTTGGGAGAAGAGGGCTTTTTTAAAGGTATGCAGCTCTATTTTGAGCGTTTTGACGGGCATGCAGTAACGACAGAAGATTTTCTTACATGTATGGAAGAGGGTTCAGGGGCGGATCTGACGCAGTTTCGGCTTTGGTATCATCAAAGCGGTACGCCGCAGCTGGAGGTTTGTGAACGCTTTGAAGATGGAGTGCTGGAGCTAGAGCTCATACAGCATATTCCAAAAAGTGTCGACGGCAAAGAACAAAAGCCTATGCACTATCCGCTTAAAGCGGCATTTTTCACTCCCAAAGGAGAGTTGATAGAAGAGTTGATTATAGAGGTACATAAAGAGCGCGAAGTTTTACGCTTTGGTCCTTTTTCATCGCATCCTGTTGTGAGTTTGAATCGGGATTTCAGTGCGCCGATCATTTTAAAACAAGAGCGTGCGGAGTATGAAAAGATAGCAGCCTTTGAGAAAAACGGTTTTGCAAAGTATGAAGCACTAATGCAGTACGCTTTGTATACGATAGAGGGGTACATGCAAAACGAAAAAAGTATGGATGCGTTTGTGAAGCTCTATGGCAGCATCATGCAACCTCAAGATGATCTGCTCTTCCATTCTTTACTGTTGGAACTCCCCTCTTTGACAAATCTTATAGCAAATAAAGAGGACATCGACATCAGCCTCTATGCAGATGCACTCGATAAACTAGAAGAAGCGGTTGTGACGACTCACTCCGAGAAGTTTTTACAAATGTATCATACATATCATGAACCCAAGAACAATATGCAAGATAAAATCTCCAAAGGAAAACGGGCATTGAAAAATCTTGCTTTGGAGATGTTGGGTGTATTACGTACAGAAAGTGTGTTTAGGCTTGCATATGAGCAATACTATAATAGTATTAGCATGAGTGATAAACTTACTGCACTAAAAGTAATGGATATGATTGATCATGCAAGAGCTGAGGAAGCATTCAATGACTTTTATAAACGCCATTGCAATAATCAATTGTTGATGGTCAAATATTTTTCCATAAAAGCATCACTCGATAATGAACTGGTACTTCAGCGTATTGTAGAACTTGAAAAAGACAAGGCTTTTAACAAAGAAGTTCCAAATCTGGTGCGTGCTCTTTATGGTGCATTTACGAGAAACTTGAAACATTTTCATAAAAAAGATGGAAGCGGCTATAGGTTTATGGCAGAAAAGATTCAAGAACTCGATGCTCTTAACCCGCAAATGGCGGCGGCACTGGCAAACAGCTTCCGCCTATATGCCAAACTCGATAAAACAAACCGACAAATAATTCAAGAGGAGCTTGAAAAACTTCTTGCATGTGACTCACTTTCGGACAATACCTATGAGATAATCAGTAAAACACTTCGAAGATAATGTATGTTTAAGCCGATACGCCGTAAAATAGAGCTTGAAGATTTAAAATTAGTTTTCATATTCTATCTTTTATTAAAAAAGATCAGAATGTGATAAAAAGGTAATATAATTTGGATTACAATATCTAATATATTTCAAGATGAGGAAGAATATATGGCTAGATTAGTTGTT
>JALWLR010000239.1 GCA_027084065.1 Helicobacteraceae bacterium
TACACTCTATACTCTCATCACACACCTTCACAAGCTCTTCTTCTTCGAACTCCCGAAGTGCGAGAAGCGCATCACTAAAGTACTCTTTGAACTCCACTCCAAACTGCTCCTCAAAGCGCTTGATGTCAAGCTTGAAGTTACTCATCAGCTCCATTATAACATACTGTCTGATGATGTCATCAGGGCTGAGCACAACACCTCGCTCAAACGGCAGTTTTCCCTCATCGATGGCGGCTTCGTAACTTGCCATATCTTTAAAGTTTTGAGCATAGTAGTCCACACCTTCGCCTATGGAGGTAAGCCCCACACCTATAAGATCCGCGCCTCCTTTTGTCGTATAGCCCTGGAAGTTTCTGTGAAGCTCCCCTTTTTCTATCGCTTTGAAAAGCTCATCTTCAGGCTTGGCGAAGTGATCCATTCCTATCATTTTGTATCCATGCGACTCCATATAATCAATCGTGTACTTCATAATGGCAAGCTTCTCATCGGGTTGCGGAAGCATCGTTTCGTCGATCTTTCGCATCGTCTTTTTGAGCCATGGAACATGGGCATAGTTAAAGACCGCAAAACGATCAGGATCAAGACTTACCGCCTTTTCAAGTGTCGCTTTGAAGGTATCGAGGCTCTGATACGGAAGCCCGTAGATCAAGTCGATATTGACCGAGTGCATATTGTACTTTCTGGCAAGCTCCATCGCGTTTTTGGTAATTTCATAGGGCTGGATGCGATGTACGGCGCTTTGTACCTTCTCGTCAAAATCCTGCACCCCAAAACTCACACGGTTAAAGCCACCCTCGCTTAGCACCTGCATCTGCTCTTCGTTGATAAAACGCGGATCGATTTCGCAGCTTATCTCGGCATCTTCGGCAAAATTTGGAAAAACCTCCTTGATGGCATCGATAACCTCTTTGAGCTGCTTGGCACTAAAAAATGTCGGTGTACCCCCGCCAAAGTGCATCTGAATGACCTCTCTTGAGGTATCAAGATGCTGTTTGAGAATTTGCAACTCTTTCTTGAGATACTCTATGTAACGTACTTTTTTCTCCTCTTTGGAGGTAAAAACGACATTGCAGCCGCAAAAATAGCACGCACTTCGACAAAATGGAAGATGAAAATAGAGGCTCAGCGGTCGTTTGGAGTCTTGATTTTCAAGCTTTTGAATGTAGGTGTCATACTTGAACTCATCATCAAACTCCAATGCCGTCGGGTAACTTGTATAGCGCGGTCCCGGCTTGGAGTACTTTATAAACTTTGCAAAATCGATCATAGGAGTCCTATAGTAAATATTTTCGCTATTATCTCCAAAAAGTGCTAAGAACGCCTTTAATCTTTGTAGGTTAGCAGACCGTTTAACTTTTCGACGAGCAGTTCATCCACCGTTTTTGGTTTTGAGAGATAAAATCCCTGTGCATAGGTTATACCGTACGATTTCAAAGCATCAAGAACCTCTTTGTTTTCTATGAATTCTCCAACGGATTTTAGCTCCAAAGAGTTGGCAAGTTTGGCTATGATGTCAACAATACGCTTATCATAAAGATCTTTGTTAAGATTTTTCACTAGACTTTCATCCACTTTGAGCACTTTCAAAATTCCCTCTTTAGAAAGATCCGATACTGTCTTGAGCGAAGAGTAGCCGCTACCAAAGTCATCGACGGCAAAATGAACATCGAACTCGTTGTGAAGACGCAAAACATCATCTATGTTTTCGACAATGCTCTGCTCTGTGAGTTCAAAAATGATCCCCTCATTTCCAAATGAGTCAATAAAGCGTGCAAACTCCTCTTTGTAACGGCTATCGAGAATAGAGCGGTAACTGATATTGACAAAAACTGTTTTGGCTATTATTTTAAGCTCTTTTTCATACTCTTTTATCTTTTGTAAAACAAGCCTGTCAAGCTCCTCTATTTTTCCAATGGCATAGATGGTATCTATGAACATTCCTGCCGGTATGAGCTTACCGCTGTCATCGACCAAACGCACCAATGCTTCAAGAATTTCCACCTCTTTTGTCTGAATGTTATAAATAGGCTGAAAGACGACATCTATTGCTTGCTCTGCTATCTTTTTGGAAATGAAGTCAATATCTTTATACGCATTGTCAAGCCACGCAAGCAAACGCTCTTTCTCTTCATCGGATGTGACTATCAGACTCCCTTCTTGCAACTTGGCTTCCTCTTTAAGATGAAAGACCAAACGCGTAAGATCATCTCTGTTTTTTCCGTAAAATCCATCAAGAGAGAGTGTTACAACTGTGGATTTGATCTCTATCTCTTTGTTTTCTACCTGATAAATACGGTTTGTAATATTGTAGATGGCGTCGGTAATCTCTTTGAGTTCCTCCTTGTTAAGACCTATATCAACCATGTAGTAATCTGCAGTCGTTCCACGTACCAAGAGAATTTTATCCTCTTTTGCATGTACAAGATCTTGTAGCTGTTCGTTTATATCTTCTAAAACTCTATTGATGGTAAGTTCGCCGAAATTTGTGTTGAGTGTTTTGAGTCTTTTTATGTCGATCATGCTAAGATGCACATTGTCGCTGGAGCGATACAACAACACCTCTATAAAACGAAACAAGCTCTCCTCGCTATTACCATAAGCCAAAAAATAGAGCTCGGTAATCGTTTTGTTGAAATTCATGATGGATTCAAGCAGCTCTTTGTAGATGATGTATGCCTGCGTATAATCCTTTTTCTTGTAAAAAAGGTAAAAAGTGTTCGCACTTTTATGTATGCTGTGGTGCAGGTCATGCAGATGCATACACAAGTTCGCATCCAT
>JALWLR010000240.1 GCA_027084065.1 Helicobacteraceae bacterium
AGCTGGGAGAGCGCTTCGCTGGCAGCGAAGAGGTCACCGGTTCGATCCCGGTAGGGTCCACCATCCATATACTACATGCAACTTCAACTGCCAACAATTAAAAAATCGCTATAAAACCAATTTGAAAATTTTTAGAAAATTGTGAAAAAAATGTAGAGTTCTATGCCGCTTACGCGGCTGAAGCTCGTTCGCGCTTCAAGCCGCTGCGTGAAGAGTCTTTCTAGGGATTAATGTGCATCAGCCAGCTTTGCCTCTTCGGCTATAGCTGCAATGGCATCCGGATTATCCATAATGTCTTGCGTAATTTTATAAGAACAGAATTTCGGTCCGCACATCGAACAGAACTCCGCCTCTTTAAAGACATCTTGAGGGAGTGTCTCATCATGGTACTCGCGTGCTCTTTCGCTATCTAAAGCCAACTCAAACTGCTTTTCCCAGTCAAAATTGTAACGCGCATCACTCATCTCGTCATCAACATCTCGTGCCCCTTTTCTTCCTCTAGCAATATCTGCTGCATGTGCGGCAATTTTATAAGCGATGATTCCCTCTCGCACATCATCTGCATTTGGAAGACCAAGGTGCTCTTTTGGCGTCACGTAACAAAGCATGCTCGCTCCATGCCACCCTCCAACGGCCGCACCGATAGCACTGGAAATATGGTCATACCCAGCAGCAATATCCGTAACAAGTGGTCCTAAGATATAAAACGGTGCTTCATGACAGAGTTCACGCTGTATTTTCATATTTCGTTCTATTTGATTGAGCGGAACGTGTCCCGGTCCTTCTATCATAACCTGAACATCTTTCTCCCACGCTTTGAGTGTGAGTTCGCCGAGAACTTTGAGTTCTCCTAGTTGTGCTTCATCACTCGCATCAGCAAGACATCCCGGACGCAAACTGTCACCGAGTGAAAGTGAGACATCATATTTGCGGCAAATGTCCAAAATATCGTCAAATGCCGTATAAAACGGGTTCTCTCTATGATAGTGCATCATCCAAGCAGCCATCAAACTGCCTCCGCGTGAGACAATACCCATTTTACGTTTTGCGACTTTTGGCATAGTCTCTAGTAAAAATCCTGCATGTATCGTAAAGTAACTCACACCCTGCTGTGCCTGACGCTCCAATACTTCAAGCATCTTCTCAATAGTCAAATCTTCTATTTTGTTACCGACATCATGCAGTATTTGATAGATAGGCACCGTTCCAATTGGAATTTTCGAGTTGGCGATAACCGCTTTTCGAATTTCATCAAGATCGCCTCCGGTTGAAAGGTCCATCGCCGTATCTGCCTTGTAATGCTGGGAGACCTGAATCTTTTCTATCTCCCCTTGAATGTCACTCGCTATGGCAGAAGAGCCTATATTTGCATTTATTTTACATTTTGCCGCCAGCCCTATAGCCATCGGCTCCAAGTTAGTATGATTGACGTTGGCAGGGATTATCATTCGCCCACGTGCCACCTCGCTTCGTACCAGTTCCGGCTCCAGATTTTCTATTTTTGCCACATACTCCATCTCTTCGGTTATGATCCCCTGCTTCGCATAGTACATCTGCGTTCTTACAGGGTCGTTTTCACGTTTTTTTACCCATTCGCTTCTCATTACGGCTCCTAAAAATTGTTCGTTATGGAAATATAGTAAAATAACATTAATTACAGATTAAGCATCCGGCATTTTTGGCCTCTTTAATTTCCTCGTATCCACAATGCTTTAAGAAAACTAAAATATTCAAAGTGTATAATTTCGTAACACTTTAACATCTAGGAGTCTTTTTGCACGACATCTCTTTAGTATTACTTGCTGCCGGAAGTTCCAGCCGATTTGCCGCCTCGGTAAAGAAACAATGGTTGCGCATCGAGGAGAAGCCTTTGTGGCAATTCGTAGCAGATAGATTCGAAAATTTCAATCTTTTCAATCAAATCCTCATAACCGCTTCGACAGAGGAGATACCCTACATGCAATATCATGGAGAGTATACGCTTATCGAAGGCGGCAACAGTAGACAAGAATCTTTACTAAATGCACTACAACATATACAGAGTGAGTATGTACTTGTCAGCGACGTGGCAAGACCCTGTATAGATGAAGCGACTCTTAAACGTCTTCTTGAACAAAAGAAAAACTATGACGTTGTCGTTCCCTATCTACCGGTAAGCGACACCGTCATTTATGACAAGCAGACAATAGACAGAACAAAAGTCAAACTCATTCAAACCCCACAACTCTCCAAAACATCAACTCTAAAAAAAGCACTCAATACCAAAACAGAATACACAGACGAGAGCAGTGCCATTGTAGCAGCCGGTGGAAAGCGTGGATTTGTAAAGGGTTCAAAAAGTGCACATAAACTGACCTTTAAAGAAGATATTGCCCAGCTTCCATGTATACGCCCTCCGGCAAACGTTACCCTAAGTGGCAGTGGATTCGATGTGCATGAGTTCGATGTTACCAAAAGTTACCTTTGGCTCTGTGGAGAAAAGATAGAGTGTGGTTACGGGTTCAAAGCACATAGTGACGGCGATGTTGCTATACATGCACTTATAGACGCATTGCTTGGAGCTTGCGGTATGGGCGATATAGGGGAGCTTTTCCCCGACACCGACGAAACATATGCTGGAATAGACTCCAAAAAACTACTTCAAGAAGTTTTAGGGCGCGTTCGTTCTTTTGGGTTCGAACTTGTCAATATCGATCTTACCATCATCGCCCAACAACCAAAAATAGCTCCTTACAAAGAGCAATTTAGAAAACGTCTTGCAAACATTTGCAATCTGCCACCGCATCGCGTAAACATCAAAGCGACCACAACGGAAAAACTTGGCTTCATAGGAAGAAAAGAGGGAGTGGGTGTTATGGCAAACACAAATCTGAAATATTACGACTGGATGAAATAGGAATACACCGTGAAAATACTTATAATAGAAAACGAAGTCTATCTTGCACAAAGCATAGCGACAAAACTGACCGATCTTGGTCATACATGCGAAACATGCACCTCTGCAAGAGATGCGGTAAAAAACAAAGGTGCGGATGTCGTTTTACTCTCGACAAGTCTAAACAGTCATGACCTGACACCTGTTATTGAAGCATTCAAAGACTCCATTGTCATTTTGATGGTCTCTTACATAAGCAACGACACCGTTTCAAAACCCCTTAGTGCAGGAGCCAAAGACTACATCGTAAAACCATTCATGATAGAGGAGCTTGTACGCAAAATAGACCATCATCAAGATTATGAACGGCTTAAAAAATATGCTTCGATGGTGGAAAAGTACCTCGATTTTACCTTTGCCGAAGCAAAAGAGGAATACAACTACTCTTTGTTCACTCCTCCGCTGTTCCTCTACTCAACTACACAAAAAAGTGCGGATGCTTTTGCCTACCACTACGCAAAAACCCACAACACACTGTTTGAGTTTTTCGATCTCAGTGATACAAAAACACTCGAACAAATAGAAAAACTCCCAGATAACACTCTGGGTTATGCCGTCAATTTTCATGCACTTAAAAAAGCGGATAAAAAAGAGTTTCTTTCTATAATTGCAAATAAGAACTTTCTTGTTTCAACAATGGAAAAAATCGAAGATCTCCCTTACAAACAGATAGAAATCAGCAATGAAAACTCCTTCTTTACCCAAGGAGAGATTCTTCCTATAGAGGATTACGTCAAATATGTCGTTATTAACTATCAGCACAAATATCCCGATACGGAGCTTTCTAAAAAACTCGGCATAAGCCGCAAAAGTCTTTGGGAAAAGAGAAAAAAATATGACATCGTCAAGAAAAAATAAAACTATATATATAGACCAAGAAGCCGCAAGTGCCTTAGAACTCGTAGCACAGGGGCTCTTACAGCCCGTTACGAAACTAATGAACAAAAAAGAGTCAGAAGATGTCGCAAAAACAGGGATGATCGGCTCAAAAACCTTTCCTTTTCCTTTCATACTCGCTCCAGCCGGTAAACGCAATGAAATCATTCTCAAAAAACTGCAAAAAGATGAAGAGGTAATCCTCGTTTGCGACAACCAGCCCTTTGCTTCACTTAAAGTAGAAGAGGTCTTTGAGATAGACCCAGTAGAGAGACTTTTACAAATATACGGCACGGCGGACGTCACACACCCCGGTGTTCAAGCAACTCTTAAAAGACTGGGAAAATATGCCATAGCCGGAGAGTATAAGCTTTTAAAAAAACCGAGTCACGACGGAAAAAAGATCATCGATGAAGCTAAAGAGCTCATAGGTGCTTCACATGTATCGGCTCTTGTCATGGCTGCAAATCCTCTTCACAGAGCACATGAGCGGCTCATTCGACAAACACTTGATACTACCGACATGGTCGTTATATTTTTGCTCAAACCCTATAACGAGAAAAATCTCGACTACACTTTACGCTATGAAACACTTAAGTTCTTTGTAGAAAATTTTCTTCCAAAGAACAAAGCCGTCATAGTTCCTCTTGAAAACAGTTATATTTTTGCCGGCTACAACGAGATCATTCTCGATGCTATCGTTGCAAAAAATTATGGCTGTGACCGTCTTGTCATAGGACGTAACCATGCTGGTCTGGGGATGTTTTATGACTGCAACTCCAACAAATCCATAATAGACAAACTCATAGGTATCGATATAGATGTCGAAATTGCAAGCGAATATGTCTACTGTGACAAATGTCGCACACTTGTAAGCACAAACACATGTCCACACGGTCAGCACCACCATATCGCCTACAAGGCCGACTCTATACGTGAACTCCTTGAACTTGGCATTCTCCCGCCCGCTGTTTTGATGCGCAAAGAGATTTCTAGTTACATTCTCTCAAAGCTCTTTCCAAATCGCTTTAAAAACTTGGAAAAGCTCTACTACGATGTTCTTCCAGTTGGTGGTCTTTTGCAAGAGCATACGGAGCAGGATTTTTACTTGGAACTTATGAAGCTCTATCAGACAACCTCTTTGACATAAGGTGCATATATGAACTACAACTGGTTTTTTCTTACTCTTGGATACAGCGGAACGGTGAACAAAGCACCCGGCACGGTAGGAAGCTTCGTTGCTTTGATACTCGCTCTGCCAATCATTTTGTTTATGGATAATTACACACTCTTTCTTGCAGCTATCGTTGTCACTCTTATGGGTATCGAAGCAGTCAATAAGTATGAGCAAAACGGTGGAGAGCATGACAACAAGCATATTGTCATTGATGAGCTTGCGGGAATGTGGATCGCTCTTAGTATTGCACCGGCATATGCCGTTGAAAATCCGCTTGATTGGCAAAACGGCTTTTTGATTCAGGCACTCTTGTCGTTTGTTCTGTTTCGCTATTTCGACATTACAAAACCCTCCATTATCGGACGCCTAGACAGAGAAGCCCCCGGCGGAGTAGGCGTGATGCTCGATGATGTCGTCGCCGGATTTGCAGCGGGTATCAGTGCGGCGGCTATTTGGCAGGGATGGCTTTATTTGCAGCATTCGAATCTATTTTGATTCGAAGCTCATCTTCATGATAGAGTGACATAGAAGGAAACGCAAACTCTAAACCGTTTGACTCTAGAATCTGCATAACCCCAAAGATAATCTCATCTTTTATCTTCGCCCACTCCGCCCATTCAATCGTTGTCGTAAAACAGTAAACCAAAATATCTATGCTTGAGTCTGCCAATTCGTCTATGGTTACAAGCTGGAAGTTCTTAATACCCAGTGCATCATTTTTCGAAACAAGCTTCGTCATATCCATAGGGTGTCCAAATATCGAAGAGCTGTTCTCCTCTTTCGCAATGCCCGGATGTGAAGCAAGAAGTGCTTCGATTTGTAGCAACGCTTTTTGCAGGCTCTCTTTGTCGGAATCGTACCTCACACCCACACGAAACTTGATCCGCCGTCCCACTTTTCGTTTGCTCCAGTTTTTAATAGCCTCATTGGCAAGTTTGGAGTTGGGTATAGAGATGAGTGCGTTGTCAAACGTCCGTATCGTCGTAACTCGTAAGCCAATCTCGACAACGACCCCCTCTTGATCGTCCACAACAATCCAGTCTCCTTGTGAAAATGTATCACTCATCAAGATAGAGAGTGTTCCAAAAAAGTTTGCCAAAGAGTCTTTTGCTGCAAGTGCAATGGCAAAACCTCCTATTCCAAGACCGGAGAGGATTGCTGTGAGATTGACACCTGCTTGATGCAAGACGATAAGCAGCGTTATAAGTATAAGCATAAAATTCGTGATTTTGACGCTAATGTTGACTAGTTCACTTTTTAAAGAGGTGTGTTTTTTCGCTAAAGAGCTGATTTTGGATGCGGCGATAATATTGAGCACTTTATAAAGCATCCACATAAGCAGTACCGTATAACTCATTTCAAAAAGCGTACTTAAAATTACCGTACGGCTGAAGTCATTGTAGATATAAATGATAAGATTTAGCCCCATAAGCAATGCCAAGATCTCCATTGGAGGAGTGAGTTCACGGATAATCGACGTGATGACCCTACTTTTGAAATGGAAATTGTTTAAAACTTTAGAGACTATTTTCAAAGCTATGATTTTAAGTAAAAACATCATTATGATGACAAAGAGAATAAGCAGAAGTTTCATCAAACTCAGATTCACTTTAGATAAAAGAGGCTGCAAAGAGTCTGAAAGTGCCGTATGATTGACAAACATCACGACCTTGATCAAGCCATATTTGTAATACTTATTGAGACGATACATTTTCCGTTCGTTGTCGGCAATGGTTTTGAGCAAATCGGCATTGATCTCTATGATGGCATAATGTTCCAAAATACGCTGCTTCATATCGAGTATGACACTTGCGTTACCTGGAGTTTGCAGGTATTTTTTATAATCCTCTTTCGTATAGTGGCTGATTTCTTGCTGGTTTCGCACAAAAGCTTGGGAGACAACTGTTGCAAAAGCATCAAACGTTTTTAAATCAAGTGCTTGCAAAATCTCTTTGAGCATTTTGTTTTGACTCTGTAAAATACGATAAGAATCAATCAAAACCTGATCTCTGATAACCGCATAGGTATTGCCCCGCCTTTTATTGACGGCAATGATTTTTTGAAGTTTGTATATTTTGGAAGCGTAAGGATCTTGATAATGAAGGTAGAGACTTTTATTCGCCAGCACCTCTTCGAGCTTACGCTCAAAAAGCCTCTCTTTTTTTTCTATTATCTGCTCCATTGTCTTCTCATCGATATTGGGATCGTTGAGTTTGAGTGTCAGTTTGATCTGCTCATCTATAAACGGACCGTAAGAGACACTTTTTGCATGTAGAAACAAAGGAAGCAACAAAAGTAAAAAGAGGCGTAAGATCATTATATACCCTCGTGTATCATGGCATCGGCAACCTTTTTGAAACTTGCAATATTCGCTCCGTCGATGTAGTTTCCGGCAACACCGTAATCTTTCGCGGTATAAGCGACCCGCTTACAAATTTGACGCATAATTTCACGCAGACGCTCATCCACTTTTGCATAGCCCCATCGTGCCATCGCGGCATTTTGGCTCATCTCGAATTCACTCACAGCCACTCCGCCCGCATTGGCCGCTTTTGCAGGTGCGAAGCAGATATCGTTGGATAAAAATGCCTGTATAGCCTCTGGCGTACAGGGCATATTCGCTCCTTCCGAAACACTCACGACACCGTTTTGAATGAGTGTTTGCGCGTCCGCTTCTGTCACTTCATTCTGCGTCGCACACGGAAAAGCCGCATAGCAGGGCACTTCCCATACTGCATGTCCCCCTTCTGGGTACTCCTCAACCGGTGTATATTGCGCTTCTGGATAGTACTTCAAATACTCTTCAAGCGATGCCCGCCTTGTCTCTTTGATCTCTTTGAGTACTTTTATATCCAGTCCCCGCTTGTCATAGATGCTTCCACGTGAATCACTACATGTAACGGGTACAGCCCCTATATCCAGAAGCTTCTCTATTGTATGTAAAGCGACATTACCGGCACCGCTGACACAGCATACTTTTCCCTGCAACGGCTCTTTATTCTCCAGTTCTAGCATCGCCTCGGTAAAGTAGACGACCCCATACCCTGTCGCCTCCGGACGCAGCAACGAACCACCGAACATATAAGGCTTTCCGGTAAGCACCCCCTCATACTTGGATGTAATTTTTTTGTACTCTCCAAAAAGATAGCCTATCTCCCTGCTACCTACACCTATATCTCCTGCAGGCACATCCACACGCGGACCTATATACTTGTGTAGCTCCGTCATAAATGCAGAACAAAACTTCATCACTTCAAAATCACTTTTACCTTTAGGGTCGAAGTCGCTTCCCCCTTTGGCTCCCCCTATGGGCAGACCCGTGAGTGCATTTTTAAAAATCTGCTCAAACCCTAAAAATTTCAAAACACCCTCATTTACTGTCGGATGAAAGCGAAGACCTCCCTTGTATGGTCCCAAAGCATTGTTAAACTGCACACGAAAGCCTGTGTTTATCTCTATTTCATTTTTGTCATTTAGCCATGCGACTTTGAACTTCACGATTCTATCGGGAACGACAAGCCGTTCAAGTATTGCATGTCGTCTGTAAATATCATCCGACTCCAAAAGCGGCTTGATAGAGTATAAAACCTCCTCCATCGCCTGATAAAATATAAAATCCTCTTCACACGTTCTTTTTTCAAATTTTTGAATTTCCTGCTCTATTATGCTCATATCACATCCCTTTATCACGTCTTATATTATAAACCGATATTTTTGTTTTTCCAAATTGTACCAAAAGTTTCTTCAACGTCGAAACATTCGCCTTTTTTATCACTAAAATAGCACTTTTGTAGAGTTTTTTTCATTTTTTCAGTATAATCATTTTATCTAATATTACTCTTCGCGGCATACCAAGCGGTCTTGCCCGAAAAACAGGAGAAACTCCATGTTCGAAAAACTCAGTATAAAGCAGCAGATGTGGCTGCTTACCGTCGTTATTACGGTTTCACTCATAGGGGCTGCAGGTTTTACCTACTTCTCGCTTTACAAAATGCAAAAAGAGTTCATAGCACTCAAAGATCACGACATCGAAGCGGCATTGACCATCTATGACATTGAAAAACGGATGAACTACATCAGCCGTAACGACCGCGACATCATGCTTGGCGGCAATTTGGAAAAAGACAAACGTGAGCTGCGTGAAAATATCGACGCTATTGCGAAGAACTTTGCAAAACTTGAAAGTGTTGTCACTACACCAAAAGACAAAGAACTTTTACAAAAAGCGAAAGTATCGACAATGCGCTTCATTCAAGAAGCTTACAAATACCTTGATTCATTAAGTAAAGAGCAAATTGCCAACGAAAAAGAGAGCATTTATGCCCACTACAAAAAGCTGCTCTCCCCCTTGGCAATGGAGTCTAGAAAATACTTTAAAGAGTTCGTCAAAATGAAACGAAACGAATTTGCAAAAAGTATAGAAGCGATGAAGTCGGAGATGAACTTTTACAGACTTTTCGTTATGTTTGCAAGTATTTCCATCATTATAATTTTGCTACTTTTGACTATAAAAATCCGCTCAACAATCGTCAACGGCATCAATAAGTTCATCTCACTTATAGAGATGGCTTCCAAAGGAGATTTCAGCAAAAAAGATGAAATAGTCATAGAGGGAGAAACAGAACTTGCCGAAATGGGTCGAGCACTCAAACACTTCATCGAGCATGTAGAGGAGCTCATCCATCAAATCAATTCTGCCATAAGCAATGCAGCTAAAGGGGACTTCACACAAGAGATCAACCATGATGGACTCACAGGAGAATTTGAAGAAGCTTTACGCAACGTCAAAAAAGCGATAGATGCGATGAAAGAGCAGTATCATACAGCTAAAATAGAGAGCTTCCATGCAAAACTCAGTGCAAAAAGCGTAACCGTTACCGAATCACTCTCAGTCATTCAAAACAACCTTCAAGACAACATTCAAAAGCTCAAAGAGGTAACACAGTCGAACAAATCCGCAGCGGAGATGGCAAACGATTCGCGAGAAAGCATCTTTGAAATCGTACAAGAGCTACAAAACCTGACCCAGCAAGTAAGTGAAAACAACCAAAGCATAGAAAATCTCACACAGCAGATGAACGATATATCTTCCGTTATTCAGCTCATAACCGACATTGCCGACCAGACCAACCTTCTCGCCCTCAACGCCGCTATAGAAGCGGCACGTGCCGGCGAACACGGGCGTGGATTTGCCGTTGTCGCCGATGAAGTAAGAAAACTTGCCGAACGTACACACAAAGCAACAGGAGAAATTTCAGTCAGCATCAAATCTCTCCAGCAAGAGATGAACGACATAAACAGCTCATCAGAAAAAATGACCGAAATAGTCGACTCCTCCGCACATAAAATTCAAGACTTCGAACACTTGCTTGTAGAGCTGAGTGAAAGCTCCAACATAATTGTCGAAAAATCCTACGGTATGGAGAATCTTACATTTATTGTCCTTGCTAAAATCGACCACATTCTCTACAAAGCGCGTGCATACAACTCCATTCTTACCGGTAAAAAGCTACTTCCTGCCGTTCCACCGACGGAGTGTCGTCTTGGACAATGGCTGGGAGGCGAAGGCAAAGAACGTTTTGGAAAAACAACGGCATACGCTAAAATTCATCCTCCGCACGCCATCGTACATGAAAATGCCAACGATAATCTACGCTACTTAGAAGCTCCAGACCCTATAGAGGAGACGCTAGAACATGAAGAGGAGATTATAGAACATTTTGAGAAGATGGAGCAAGCAAGCGATACACTCTTTTCTCTTTTAGATGCAATGCTTCAAGAGATTGAGCTACTTCGCAAAGAAGTAAAAAAGCAAAACGAAAAAGAGGTATAATCTAAAAGTCTACTCCCACTCATCGAGCGCGCCTTTGGCGTGCTTGGGCTTTTTGTACTTTTTGAAATTTTTACTCTTTTCTAACTGATTGGCAGCATAAAGAATCTCTTTTTTAATATCTTCTATCTCTTTTTCCTCATTTGACGCATAAAGACGCATCTTCTCAACAAGCTTTTCAAGATCCTGCAACTCCCCTTTATACAAAGCGATACGCATAGCGCGATCGAGTAGTTTCGATGCGTTTTTCACTTTTTTTGCATACCCCTCTTTCGTTGCCGACTCCACCTTAGACAAGTAAGAAACAATCGATTTGCTAAAGCGCTCCAAAGCTCGTACATAGCGAACTCTTACAGCATTTTCCTCTTTTTTGTTCATAAGACACCATTGTTTTTTTCTTAGTATAATAGCAAAAAAACGGAGAAAATTATGAAACGAATCATACTCTTTATCTTTTTACTTGTTGTATCGCTACATGCAGAACTTATCAAAGCATACCCGAGTGAGGAGTTGCTACGCAAACATATTCCCATCGTCGACATTCGCACCCCTGCCGAGTGGCGACAAACCGGAATCATAAAAGGGGCAATTCCCATCACTTTTTTTGATGAACGCGGAAACTATGACGTCAGAAAATTTTTAGATGAACTCAACAAAAGAGTAGACACATCCAAGCCCTTTGCCATCATTTGCCATGTCGGCAACAGAAGTGCGATGGTTTCGCAGTTTCTTTCCCAGCAACTTGGCTATACCGTCATCGACCTTGTCGGCGGCATGGAAGAGGCAAAAAAAAGAGGTTTGCCGATGACTCCGTACATGTA
>JALWLR010000241.1 GCA_027084065.1 Helicobacteraceae bacterium
ATCGTTTTGGGAATTTTTCTCGTTCCGATTCTGCTCAATATGGCGTTTGGAGGAGGCGACTTGCGTTTTGGAGCTTTTTGCGCTTTGTTTGTAGGGTTGCAGGGCATTGGCTTTTTCATTCTCTTTAGTGGTCTACTTCATGTAGCAATACTGAAATATTTGAAAAAAAGAAGCTTCGCTTTCGCCCCTGCTATGAGCATCGCGGCACTATTAGCCTACGGTATAGAAAAATCGGGAGTCTTTATATGAGAAAAGGTTCAGTCGCTATCGTTCCCATAATGCTTGCTATTATGCTGATATTTTGGGCCATCTGGTTTGTTGGAGAGAGAAGTGAAGATACAAAAGTGATCTCAAATGTAGAAAAACTTCAAGAGCTGCATGAAAACGCAGCAATGTATGCAATGCAAAGAAAGATCGATCTACTCCAAGAAAACGCCTTAAAAGACGAAAACGAGCGACTAAATGACGATGAGATCAATGCGACGATCAATCAAGAGGTCTCCGACCTTATGAGAAAAAACGGTATTGACGAGTAAATAAGGAGAAAATTCATGAAAACAATATATACACTGCTCTTACTTTCTTCCCTGTTAGTAGCAAAAACACAAACAAACGTCACTTTTACACCCGAAGGGGAGAAGTCCGAAAATGAGTATGGAGAGACTCTTTCAAATGAAAGCGTAACCGTTACAACGAAAAATTTTACCGTAAACAGATTTTGGGACAAGTTTCGAGAGAATACGAATAACCAGGCTCAGTCCGATATGACGCTCAGTACTCAGGTACACTTCGAACTAACGACTCAAAATACCTTTGTCTGTACACAACTCGGACTGGACCAAGAGGGATGTTCCGGGCAAAAACCCTTTTTCGTAAACTCCGGTACTTTTGACAATCATGACTTGCGCATCAAAGCTGACGGAAGCGGTGATTTGCCTGCAGGAGAGTACAGAATCCCATTCGATGAAGCCGCGAACTTTTCTCCTGCAAATAAAGACGCCTTTTACGCACTGGATGTCTACAGAGATGAAAAATACTATAACGAAGGTGGCGTCCCCGCTACACCAACAAACAATCCAAAAAACTTTTTAGAGAAAATTTTCTTTTTCTTCCAAGACTATTTTACAACCGACTTTAGCGTAATCATTACGGGTGATGACTACCTCAATCCTATCGAAAGACAACGCTACATCGCCAATATCATTACCGGTTTGCAACAATCTTATAAAATCAAAAAGGGTGATACTATCGATACGACGACCATCAACGGTGCGACAGATTCGCTTCAGCCTACTTTGTTATCGTATGACATCATCAAACAGACAACGGAGGAGGGATGCAAAGGATGGTTCTTTCAATTCGATCCAGATTCTGCAACTTGTAAAGTAATGGGATTTTTTGGCATGGACAGATGGATGCCTTTTTACAGTGACGTGAGCAATGAAAGCATCGAGACAAGTTCTACACTTACCGATACTGAAACCTCTCTTTTATCACTTGCCGGAGCGCTCAACGGAAAAAGTTACAAACATGAATATATAGATCCGGGATTCAATGAGGGAAGAGACAGCTTTCTTAAAGAGTTTTTCAAACCTATGCTCTTTATGGGCAGTGGCCTCAAGCGTTTCTTCCTTGGCAGCAGCACAAAAGAGCTTTCTCAAACCTTCATAGCCCATTACGACTTTACAAAGGACAAAAAAGTGCCTTTGACCTTTGTAGAAGCAGCTCCAAATGGAGAAGTCGAAGACTTTAGACACTTTCTTCTTATGGGGCTGGAGTCCGCATACGGTACGGAAGTAACCGAATGTAAAGTCCATTCACCGCATTATGTCAATGAATGGAGCGGAAGAGATAAAATCTTTCGCCAAAACGTAGATTTTGATACGGCTCTAGAAGGAGATAGAATCAATTTTTTCGGCAGCGGGAAAAAACAATACTACCTTCTAAGAAACGGATATGAAAAACTTTACGGTTTTTTTGGTGTGTCATACTACAAATACAAAAAGCTGCTCTCTTCCAAAGATGTACTTGACTGGTGTAGCAGAAAAAAAGGAATACAGTCAAAAAACATTTTAGTTCGTGTCATAGAAAAGTTCAAAAACACGATGGAGCGTTTTGCAGAAATTTTCCTTGGACCAAAAATCTACGATACTTATGAAGCGCAGGTAGACCAAATACTTGCTGAACATAACTGGAAAATTTTGGAGTACAAAGAGAAAGTACATAAAGGGCTCATCTTACATCTTAAAGAGGTCAATTCCAATGATATACAACTCGGTACGGCAGGTACGACTACAACATATAAAGTCAAGCATATAAACACCAATATAGAACAAAACAACAAACCAAAAAAAGCCCCAAAGCATATGGGCAAATAAAAAGGTAGTCGAATGATAATAGCATATGTCTCCAAAGCCGACAGAGAGTGTTACAACGATCTGAAAAACGAGTATACCGATGTCAAGAACTTCTCTCATATAGATGAATTCATCAGCTTTTACGCCGTCAGCAAAAATCGTGACGTCGTTTTCATCTATCGAATCGACTCCAAAGAGGAGCTTTTGAAAATTCAGGAGATCTACTTCAGTAACAACATCTACATTATCGTCGTCGGTCCTGATGATACGGAACTCTCCTTACTAGCAGGAAAAATCGGTGTCGATGCCTACGTCAACGAGCTCAAAGCGACACCCGATGACATCAAACGCCTCATCTACGAGTCACAAACCATCGTCAAACGCAGACGCGGTAAAAGTAACATTTCCGTA
>JALWLR010000242.1 GCA_027084065.1 Helicobacteraceae bacterium
ATTTTCCGGAGCACATACCGAAAAGATGTGGCGAAACGCTTTGAAACTAAAACTCAAAAAGAGAAAAAATGCGCTCTACATCACACTCATCAACCCACAACCACATAACATTCCCACAGGCTTTGGAGGACGAGAAATCCGTGTGCATGTTACCTACTACGCTGCTAGCGGTATTATCAAAGAGAAGACCATTTCACTAACGAGACATTACACAAGACGCAGAAACAAACCAGCAATTCCGCATCTGGCAAAAAAACAGACAAAAGATCTTTCCGTTCCGGCAAAAGGGGAGAGAACCATTCGGCTTTCTCTGCCAAAAGAGGCTACAAGTGTCAAAGTCACACTTAGCTATAAACTTGCCAACGATGAGATCATAAATCTACTCAAACTTACACAGCCTATTTGGAAAAAAGAGTTTTTCATTACCTCCAAAACACTTACCCTCTAAGGGTAAGCATCAATACGAAATACCCGTTTTAGCTCGCACAGCTTCCATAAGAGGTGAGGCACTCTCTTTGGCTTTTTGCGCACCCTGCGCCAAAATCTCTCTTACCTCCTCTTTATGCGCTTCATAGTAGGCTCTCTTTTCTCTAAAGGGGCGAAAATACTCCCAAATGACATCATGCAAATAGAGCTTGAAATGTCCATGCCCCTCTCCACCTCGCTCATAACGCTCTTGAAGCTCCTTTTGTCCCGCTTCATCCAAAAAGAGCTTGGCAATGTTGTAGACATTGCAGTTTTCCCACTCTTTAGGCTCTTCAAGAGCTACATTTTGGGTAACTATTTTTTTAATGGTTTTAAGTTGCTTTTTCTCTTCTGCAAAGATGTTGATGGTATTGCCATAGCTTTTACTCATTTTTTGTCCATCTATGCCAGGAACGGTTGCGACATTCTCATCGACTTTGTAGTTTGGGAGTTTCAAAATATCTCCATATTCGTTGTTAAACTTTACGGCAATATCACGTGCTATTTCTACATGCTGAATCTGATCTTTCCCAACCGGTATAAGATCGGGCGAGAAAAGTAAAATATCTGCCGCCATAAGCACTGGATAGGAAAAGAGCGAATGGTTTGCCGCAATCCCTTTGGCAACTTTATCTTTGTAGCTGTGTGCTCGTTCCAAAAGTCCCATAGGAGTGAATGAAGAGAGTACCCAGTAGAGCTCAAGTACCTCTTTGACATCGCTTTGTACCCAAAAAACGGACTTTTGCGGATCGATTCCAAGAGCGAGAAAGTCAATAGCAGCCTGCATAGTCAATTCAGCAAGCTTTTTGCCGTCATGCACACTTGTCTGCGCATGATAGTTAGCAATAAACGCAAATGTTTCATTTGTCTCTTGTGCCTCTATCATCTGTCTAATCGAACCAAAGTAGTTCCCTATGTGCAGATCTCCAGATGGCTGAATTCCCGTAAGTACTCTCATAAAATATCCTGAAATTTTTTTCGCAATTATACAACAGAAAGCTTTTTTTTGTTATGATACAGATTAATATAATACAAAAGGATTGATTATGCCAAAACAGATAAGAGCTAAAAACCTCACTTTGAGTGATGCTCAAAAAGAGCACATCGAAAAAGTTATGGAAAACTTTAAAAAGTACGGTCTTGACATTACCCGAATCATCGCCAATGTAATGGAAGAAAAAAAACGGATTCATGTAGAGTTCGAAGTGCATGTAGCACACAGTGAACCAATCGTCATCAACGAAATCGACGATACATTCGAAGAGGCAGTCGACAAAGCGGGCAAAAGAGTCGAAAAAGCGCTTCGAAGACTCCATGACAAAGTCAAATCACCAAAACATGAATCTCTTCGTACGATTTTGAATGAAATTGAAGAGTAGACTTTTTGCTTTTCTTATGCCGCTTTGCATAGCGGCAGTTCTGCATGCACAAACAAACTACTCACTTCGCTTCGCTTATGGAGTTGAAAGTGATAGTGACTTGGGAGAGATTCTCTCACTCCAAGACCCAATGGCACACAAGTACCGCTTCGACACTCTCTCAATCGATGCCGGGTACAAGCTCTCTGAGAACCTTTTTGATCTTCCTTTAGAGCTTTACATCAAAGGAGGAGGCGCACTCTTTCGAAGTGAAGATCTCTCAAAGTATCCCGAACTCGTCGGCATGCAAGACCTCAGTGATAAAAATGTCTATGAATTGACTCTCTATATCAAGCTCTACTACACACTTGAGATTTGGAACAACCATTTTCGCATCGGCTTTGGAGAGGGGGGCAGCTATGTAACGGACTATCTTGCTCCCGAAGTCATCGAAGAACAAACAGAAAACCCAAACAATCCCAAATACTCCAAATACCTCAACTATCTCGACATCAGTTTCGATATAGATTTGGGAAAACTTTTCAACATCCCCTCTTTGAAGGAGACCTTTCTTGGCTATACACTCAAGCACCGTTCCGGCATTTTCGGCACCATTAACGGCGTTAGCGGCGGGAGCAACTACAACACGATCTCTATAGAGAAAAACTTTTAAGGACTTTTTATGTATAACTGGATTTTATGGTTTCATGTACTTTCATTCGTTTCATGGTATGCGGCTATATTTTATATTCCAAGGCAATTTGTCTACCATGTCGAACACAAAGAGAACGAAGGGTTTGTCGAAGTTATAAAAATAATGGAGTACAAACTGCTCAAATATATAGGTGTACCGGCTATGTGGGCTACAATTATAAGCGGAAGTGTTATGATCTATATGACTGATTTTGAACTCTTCAAAACAGGTGGCTGGCTCCACGC
>JALWLR010000243.1 GCA_027084065.1 Helicobacteraceae bacterium
ACTACAGTGCTGCCGATGTTGTCAAAGCCGGGAAAAAAAGTTTTCTTATAGCTGGGCATGAAGATCATGTCAAGTTTTTCGGCTCGGAAGTCAGTGGGATGGTTACCGGTATAAAAGATAACGCAAAGGTGTATGCCTACCGTTATTACGGTGGAGAGGATGATGATGTTTTTCATTCTATAGTCGCTGCGAAAGATGGCTATGTTTTAGCTGGTAAGAGTGATTCTTGGGGGCATGGACGCCATGATGCCTATGTTGTCAAAATAGACAAAAGCGGCAATCAGCGCTTTGCCAGAGTCTTTGGATACAAATACGATGAAGATGCAAAGCAGATCATACACTCCAACGACGGGGGATTCATTCTTATAGGAACGACCGATAGTGATTACGATATGCGTCGTGACATTTTTGTAGTCAAAATGGATAAAAACGGAAAACGGCTCTGGCAGTACCATTATGGTACCCGCGAAGACGATGAAGGATTTAGCATCACTAGCGCACACGGAGGCGGCTACATTTTAGCAGGTTATACGAAAGATACCAAAAACTACGACAAAGACCTTTATTTGATGAAAATTTCCGAAAACGGAGATGCTCTTTGGGAGCGCCGTTATGGAGGAAGTAGAGACGATGCCGCAAGAAAAATCAAAAAAATCAAAGACGGGTATGTCATAGTAGGCTACAAGGAGTCCACACAGACATTTAGTAAAGATCTTTACCTGCTTAAAGTTGATAAAGAGGGGAAACTACGCTAAAATTCGATGAAAAATCGGAGGGCGTATGTATGATGTTGCCATAGTGGGTGCCGGTATCAACGGAAGTGCTTTGGCCTATACGCTGCAAAAAGAGGGCTTGAGTGTCGCTTTGTTCGATACGGCTGTAGGAGCCGGTGGCAGCGGTGCTGCAGGGGCTTTTCTCTCGCCGAAGTTTTTAAAATCTTCCCCGGTCAAAACCTTCATAAACGAAGCGCTCGATGAAGCGTTTAGCTTTTATGAGGAGGTGGCAGGGGAATTGATCTCTCGTTATCCGCTTTTACATATTGCCAAAGATGAGCGTGACGCGAAAAACATTCGCTATATGAAAGAGCATGATGAAATAGAGATGTTACACTCCTCTCCCCCTTTTATACCTCAAAACGAGTATGTCTATACTGCTAAAAGTGCTCTTGTCGATGCTAAGAAAATGTGTTTGCGTCTTGCAGACTCGGCAACATTTTTCAATGAAAAGGTAGAGAGTTTGCAAAAAGAGAAGGATGGCTGGCGTCTTAACGGCTCATATAGAGCCAAAAACGTCGTACTGGCGACGGGAGCGTATGAATCGTTGCTAAAAGAGCCTTATCTTGAAGGCGTTTTACGCGGTATTTGGGGGCATAGAATCGATGTCAAAAGCGCTTCATACAGAAGTGATTGCTCCATTCATCAGTATGTATCTATTTCAGCGACAAAGGATGATCTTCTCTCCATTGGAGCGACACATGATGTGCACTTTAGACCTGATGGTGCGCAGAAGTATGATTTTGCAAAAGGCAGAGCGGAACTTTTACAAAAAGCAAATACAACGCTCTCTTTGGGAGATGCCAAGGTTATACAGGATTATGTCGGGCTTCGAAGCGGCAGTATCGACCATTTGCCGCTTGTAGGGGGTGTTGCGGATTTACAAGCCACTTTGCAAAAACATTCCGTTTTTGAGCTGAAAAAAAAGAGTCTTCAAGAGGAAGCCTATGTTTTTCATAAAGGTCTGTATATGATCAACGGTAGTGCGGGGTATGGTTTCGTACTTGCTCCAAGACTTGCACGTCTGTTAAGTCGTCACATAGTTGCAGGCGAGCCCATTGACTCTTTGCTTTTGCCCTCGCGTTTTCTTTCTCGTTATGTCAGGAGAAAGTTGTGATGCTTTATTTGCTCTATATGGGTGTACTTTTAGCGGTTGTTTTTTTTCTTTACAGAGAGTGGCAGTATGCCATGGTGTTTCATCCAAAATATTACCGCGAACCACAGCGTTATGATGAGCAGTACCGATTTTTATACATAACTACACAAGATGGATGCAAACTTGAAGGATGTGTATACGAACCAAAAGAGTACAGCTCTACACTGCTTTATTTTGGAGGAAGAGGACAAGACAGTGTAGGATTGTTGCCAAAACTCTCGGAGTGTTATCAGAACGTGCGTTTGGTTACTTTTAACTATAGAGGATACGGCAAAAGCGAGGGACGCGCCAATGAAGCTGTTTTGATGCAAGATGGCGAGTTGATTTATGAGAAAGTTGTTCGCAATTTCGGCGAAACGGCGGTTATGGGGTTTTCACTTGGAAGCAGTGTTGCAGCGTGTGTGGCTAGAAAAAAAAAGCCTAAGAAGCTCTTTCTCATCGCACCGTTTGCCTCTTTGAAAAGTTTGACGAAAGATCGTTACGGCTTTGTCTTTCCATGGTTGCGTTTTCATTTTCCTACATGCAGTTGTCTAGCGGAAAATAAAGAGAGCTCAGTGTGCATTTTTGTCAGTTTGGATGATGAGATCATTCCAAAAAAACATCTTCAAAGAGTACGTACATGCAAAAGTGATCTTGCATGTTGGCATGAGTTGCAAGGGCGTTCACATGCAGAACTGCTCTGTGATGCAGAGGTTGTTAGAACAATCCTCTCTTACATTTCATCGGTATCTAGACCCTCCCAAAACTCATCGTAACTAAGAGAGGTCAATGCATTTTCATCTGCCATCGCTTTTTCAAGAAGCTCTTTTTCCACTTTGACGAAGTACTC
>JALWLR010000244.1 GCA_027084065.1 Helicobacteraceae bacterium
TGCTTTGGCACTTTCATACTCTTCAAGTACAAGTGCACCGGCACCTTCTCCCATAACAAAACCGTCTCTGTTCGCGTCAAAAGGGCGAGAAGCGTGTTTTGGATCGTCATTGCGTGTCGAGAGTGCTTTCATAGCGGCAAACCCACCAATGCCCGCTCCGGTTATGGCACTTTCTGCCGCTACGACAAGCATACTCTCCGCACCGCCGAGCATGATTGTTTTGCATGCTTCACCTATAGCATGTGTTCCGGCTGCACATGCAGTAACACTTGAGAGGTTCGGTCCTTTTAGAGAATGCGCTATGGAGACAAAGCCGCCAAGCATGTTAACCAAGGCTGAGGGAATGAAAAACGGAGAGATACGACGTGGACCTTTGGTTGCAAGGATGATGGAGTTTTTCTCAATTGCAGGTAGCCCCCCGATTCCGGATGCAGCGCTTACACCAAAACGCTCTTTGTCGACATTCTCAGCGATTTTGGCATCTTCCATAGCTTCTTGTGCAGCTTTGAGTCCAAGGTGGATGAATCTATCCGCTTTTTTGACCTCTTTTGGATCCATAACGGTTGTCGGGTCGAACTCTTTGACCTCTCCGGCAATTTTGACACTGTACTTTTCAATGTCGAAAAGAGTGATTGTGTCTATTCCGCACTCTCCTTCACACATTGCCTTGAAGGCACTCTCTTTGTCGTTTCCGACGGAGTTGATCATACCAAGACCCGTTACCACTACTCTTCTCATAAAACTCTCCGTGTGTTGTTGATTATAGAAATAGATATTTTTAACAATTTACATAATGATAATCATATGTTTATATAATATGTGAACTGTTAAAAATAGTTCGTTTGAAGCAAGCAGCTTCGGAAGAAAAACTCCTTTGCCTTGCTTGCTGCACCGTGAAGAAAGACTACTTGTGCGACTCGATGTAATCGATAACGTCTTTAACAGTTTGAATTTTTTCCGCTTCGTCGTCAGGGATTTCTATGTCAAATTTTTCTTCGAGCGCCATTACAAGCTCAACCACATCAAGGCTGTCCGCACCGAGATCTTCAACAAATTTAGAATCCTCTTTTACTTCGTCCGGGCTTACGCTAAGCTGCTCTACTACTACTTCTTTTATCTCATCAAAAAGTGCCATTATAGCTCCTGTCATTTAATATAAATTCTCGAAATTGTAACATATTTAACTTAAACTTGCTTTTGAGGTGCTATGGCCTTTTAGGCCATATTCATCCCGCCGTTTACCTTGAGTGTCTCTCCTGTAATGTAACTTGCATGGTCGCTTAGCAAGAAAGCCACCGCTTCGGCAACCTCTTTGGCTTCGCCGAATCTTTGCATAGGAATTTTGTCTGTAAAGCTCTTTTTTATTGCTTCATCGAGTTCATCGGTCATATCTGTTGCAATAAATCCGGGAGTAACGCTGTTGTAGCGGATGTTGCTTGTGGCTGCTTCTATGGCGAAACTTTTTGTCATAGCGATCATTCCACCTTTGCTGGCGGCATAGTTTGTTTGCCCGCCGTTTCCTGTTTCTCCTACGATACTGGCTACATTGACAACAGAACCGAATTTTTTCTTTCTTGCCGCTTTGAAAAACTCTCTACACCCAATGAATGCGGAGGTAAGGTTGGCATTGATGACTTCAAGGAACTCTTCTGTTTTCATTCGGAGTGCAAGTTTGTCTTTTGTAATGCCTGCATTGTTGACAAGATAGCTTAGTTCTCCATCGCTTTCAACAATTGTTTTGACAGCATCGATGTAAGCCGCCTCATCACTGACGTCAAACCCGATGACAGCGGCAGAACCGCCTTGTGCTTCTATCTCCTCTTTGACTTTGTCTGCCGCTTCGGCACCGCTTCTGTAGTTGATCCAGACTTTGAGTCCGTAGCTCGCAAGTGTTTTTGCGATTTCTGCGCCTATTCCACGACTAGCACCGGTTACAAGAACGTTTTTTCCGCTAAATTTCATTGTTTCTCCTTATTTTATGGTTATACGAGAGGGGCATCCATCTCTTCTGGTATGGGTAGTTCCATAAGCTTTAGAACCGTCGGCGCTATGTTGTTAAGACCACCCGATTTCACTTTGGAAACATTGGGTGCATCGACAAAGCACCAGACTTTGCCTACGGTATGGTTGGTAAGGATGTTACCATCTTCATCACGCATCTCCTCACAGTTTCCATGGTCACTTGTAAGGATAAACGCATACTCTTTCTCTTTGGCTTTTTCCAAAATGAGTCCCAGCTCTTTGTCTACTGCTTCGACGGCTTTGACGGCTGCATCGAAGTTTCCGGTATGTCCGACCATGTCGCCGTTTGCAAAGTTGACGACAATAAAATCAAAGTCGTCATCCATCGCCGCACGAACCGCTTTACCGACTTCTGGAGCACTCATTTCCGGTTTTTCATCGTATGTTTTTACTTTCGGTGAGGGGATGAGCACACGTGATTCGTTCTCTTGAGGCTCCTCTATACCTCCGTTGAAAAAGAAAGTTACATGGGCATATTTTTCCGTTTCTGCGGTATGAAGCTGATTGAGACCGGCTTTGGCTATGACTTCGGCAAGAGTGTTTTTTGGAGATTCTTTTTTGAACATGACAGGATAGGGGAAGTTTTTGTCATACTCGGTTATCGTCGCAAGATGCAGCCGCAACGGCTTTTTTGGAAAGTGGCTAAAGGATGGATCGCCAATTGCCGTTACAAGCTCTCGCATGCGGTCGCTACGAAAATTGACAGTAAGGACGGCATCTCCCT
>JALWLR010000245.1 GCA_027084065.1 Helicobacteraceae bacterium
AAGTTCTCCTACGCTTTGGGTCGAGTTCATATCTATCTGTTTTTTGAAACTTGTTCCATCATGACGCACTCCCTGCAAATAAAAGTGACTTACAGGATCGTTTGACGGATCGTTGTCGGTATCTCCCATTAGGTCTCTAATGGTACTTTCTGGTGTTATGAAACTCTCTTTTGCATTTGATTTTGGAATGGATGGATCAACCATGACATCTGGATGCAAATCACTTTGATTGTAGTTTTTTATATTGGATGTTACACGTCTGTGAGTTTGCGTCTCTTCTCCCAAGAAAAGATCACTTCCTGGGATGTTGTACTGAATGTTCACTTGAGATCCGGCAAACGCTTTGAGTTCTTTATCATTTCCCCTATATGTTCCATCATCATCTATGGGTTTGGTATCAAGTGCAGAACCTGCAAATATGAACTGACCGTTGATGGAGGTATTTGAGAGTGTTTTGAGATGATTTTCAAGCCCTTTGAGCTCTTCATATATGGCATCTAAAGAGGTGTCGTCATGCGTAGCATTGGCAGCATTGACCATAAGCACTTTCATTCTGTCCAGTATCGTTTGTACGTCATTGAGCGTTTTATCTGTCTGTGTAGCCATTTTCAATGCGCTCGTCGTACTTTTTGTTGCTTGATTTAGTGTTACTATTTCATTATCTAACCGCATCGTGTTACTGAAGATGGAGACGTCATCTTTGGCGTACTCTATTTTCAGCCCCGAAGAGATCTCTTTGTTGACTTTGAGCAAGTTTTCGCTAAGCCTGCTTTTCTCCGGTGCGAAAACATTTTTATAATACATACTGTTTGTGACTCTCATGCTCTACCTCCATGTAACTTGAAACCCTGTCATACACTTTTTCAAGCAAAATCGGTTCCATCTTCTTTTTCTAGGAGTATATCGTCAAGAAAGAGAAAAACATTATGATTGTGATTCTGCCTCCTGCTCCTTTTGAAGCAATTTGAGCTGCAAGACATGACGCTCGGTTATAACAGTCATAAATTCCCCCTCAAACACCTTGATTTCTAAAACATAGGCACGCACATGGACATTTCGCTTTCGTCCCTCCTGATGGCGCACCTGTGCTTTAAATACAACTTTATCGCCAAGTTTTACAGGGGCTAAAAACTGACACTCCGATGCAACTAACACTACATTCTTTTCATTGACTGCCGCCATTGCCGCAAAATCTGCTGCCCCAAAAATAAAACCACCGTGAATTAACCCGTGTGAATCAACAACCATATCCTGTTCGGTTTGGAGCTCCAGCTCAACATAACCCTTTTCATGCTTTACAATTTCTCCACACAGATAGGTATTTATAAGGGTATGTGTCTCTAGGGGGATTTTGTTTTTATCATTGAGAAAACTCTCAAACTCTTTGTTTTCCTCATCCTCTGTCTGCTCTTTGGTTGCATTTTTTTCCGCCATTATCTCCCCTTTTTAGTAAGCTTCACATAGACACGACGTGGTGCAGGATAGCCTTCAATCGTCTTTTCCGAGTTACTTGGATCAAGAAAGTTCTCCAAAGAGTGCCCCTCTATCCACTCTGTTTTTCGCTGTTCGTTCGTTGTGGTTTTGGATGTAGTAAGAACCTCAAAATTCTCAAATCCAGCACGAAGACACCAGTGTTTGAGTGCTTTAATAGTCGGAACGAAGTAGATATTTGGAATTTTTGAGTAGGTCGAGCGTGGGCATAGTGCCATCTCCTCCTCTCCCTCTATGTAAAAAGTATCCAAAAAAACTTCGCCGTTTACATCAAGTGCACGATAGAGCTGTTTAAGCATCAAAACCGGATCACTCCTGTGGTATAAAACGCCCAGACAAAAAATGACATCGAACTTCTCTTCATAATGTTCTGCATGTTCAACTCCTAAAAGTTCATACACTATCCCACTTTTAACAAAATGATCTATAAAATCAAACTGTGTTTTAAAAAGGGGGGATGGGTCGAAGCCTACAAGTTTCTTTGGATTGTCTTCGAGCATACGAAACAGATAGTAACCGTTGTTACAGCCGATGTCCGCCACCCGCTTGTTGTGAAGATTGAAAAAGGGGCGTAGAAGATTGTACTTCATAAAACTCTGCCACTCACTGTCTATGAATGTACCAAACAGCTCAAACGGTCCTTTCCGCCAAGGCATCATCATTTTTGCCGTTTCATAAATTTCCTCCGGCTTTGGATACTCGCCCGAAATCGTCACGACATTACCAAGCGTTACCTTGACTTCCACATCGGCAAGTTTTTCTAACTGCTTTCTAAGTGGAGCTATGTTCTTCCACTGCATCCACTTCTCACGCTCTTTGCGTATCGCGTTTAAATCCATGCAATTCCTTTGCAAATTTTCAAAATTTTAGCATAAAAGCTATGGAAGTAGCACTGCTTTTAAAGATATTTCTATATAATTTCGCAAACTCTCCACAAAGGTTCGGTATGCGTTTGGAAAAAAAGGCAACAGTCGTCTCGACATCGGTAGCGACGCTTTTAGTACTTATGAAGCTCACAGTAGGGATTTTAAGCGGTTCAGTTGCTATACTTGCATCTGCCATAGACTCTCTACTGGATATGACCGTTTCGATTTTCAATTATTTTGCTCTGCATCTTGCGGAGAAAGACCCTGACGATAAATTTCATTTTGGACGAAGTAAGCTCGAACCGCTTGCAGCAGTCATCGAAGGTACTATCATTTCGATGTCGGCACTCTACATTC
>JALWLR010000246.1 GCA_027084065.1 Helicobacteraceae bacterium
CGTTTACACTCATCTTTTGCAATACATCGCTCATTGAGACAACCTATGTTTTCAGGTACTTGTGCCATTAGTTCCCCCTACTTCCCGGTTTGATCGCAACGCTGCCATCTTTGCACATTGGACACTCATCCGGTGTATACATTTCGAAAGTAAAATCTGCAAGTGCAAAAAAAGGCTTCTCTTTTGGTAGGCGACAGTTTGGTTTGGAGTCGATGTCACTCCCCTCTCTATGACAAAAACCGCGGTTTGCCAATGCGGCAAATCCTACAACTTCACCACCGAGCTCTTCGACAACGCGTGCTGCTTCCATAGCGCTTCCGCCCGTTGTGATAATATCTTCACAAATGAGTACCTTCTCTCCCGGTTTTATCTCAAAGCCGCGACGAATCGTCATTTTTCCATCTACCCTTTCGGCAAAAATACTTCGCTTGTCCAACGCCGTAGCAAGTGCAAATCCAGCAATAAGTCCGCCAAGAGCGGGTGCACAGACGGTATCTATCTCAAGACCACTTTTTTCTATCTCTTTAGCGAGCGCTTCGGCAAGCAGTTTGGCCGTTTTTGGGTCTTCAAGAACTTTTGCACTTTGAAGGTAGTATTTGGAGTGGTTGCCGCTACTTAATTTGAAATGCCCTTCTAAAAGAGCATTTGCATCCATATAGATCTTTTTTACATCCACGTCTACACCTTCATCACTTCGACTTCTTTCTCTTTGAGAATTTTGTCTACTTCGGCTATGTATTTGTCTGTCAGTTTTTGGATGTTTTCTTGAGCTGCTTTAGATTCGTCTTGTGTAATCTCTTTCTCTTTTTCAAGTTTTTTTATCTTGTCGTTTGCCGCACGACGGTCGTTACGGATCGCAACTCGTGCTTTTTCGCCCATTCCTTTCATCTGTTTGACGGCTTCTTCTCTTTGTTCGACCGTCATTGGAGGGAAAAAGAGCTTGATTTGATCCCCGTCGTTGTTTGGATTGACACCGATATTCGCTTTTTGAATGGCACTTTCTATATCGCCGAGAAGATTTTTTTCCCATGGATTGATGACGATTGTCGTTGCATCAGTTGCGATGACGCTACCGACTTGATCAAGCGGTGTTGGTGTACCGTAGTAGTCTATTTTAATTCCGTCGAGAATAGTCGTCGTGACCTTCCCCGTTCGAACCGATTTAAACTCTTTTTGCATGTGCTCTATGGCACCTTGCATCTTTTTTTCCGTTTGTGAATAGATTTCTTCTAGCATGTGTATCCTTTAATGAAACGATCGTGTAGTTTTGTTAGCGTTATTGTATCTATAATTTTTTTAAGAGGGAGTAAAAAGAGAGAAGATACGCCAAAGAGTCTCTTTTGAGAACTCTAAAAGGCGTTATTTTGAGTTGTTGTTTTCTGCTTTGGGAAGAGCAGGTGCAGGAACATCGAGAGTTTTTTCGATAGTGTTATCTGAAATTTCATCGACGACACTCTTTTTTGCTTCGACGGAGTAGAGGTATCCAAGCGCTATTGTGTTGACGATAAAAAGAAAACCTATTGTAAAAGTGACTTTTACCAAAAAGCTGTTAGGGCCTTTTGCACCGAAAACGGATTCGTTTGAGCCACTATATGCTCCAAGGCCGATACTGGAGCTTTTTTGAAGTAAAACAGCGATAGTGAGTATTACTACAAGTACGATTTGGACGATAAAGAGAAAACCTGTTGTCATTATAATGATCCCTTGGGAATTTTAAGTTTGGAATTATAGCGAAAAAAGCTACTTTTACAAAATAGAAAGTAAAAATATGTCATAATTGAAAAAAGGAAAGAGGATAATATGAGACGATATTTAGTTATTTTTTTAATGATAATAAGTGTAGTATTGACAGCATGTTCTAAAAATGAGGAGCAGACGCAATCTAACGAAAAACCTGTTATAGTCGCTACAACATATGCTATTTACGATGTTCTCAAACATATTGGGGGAGAAGATATTAGAGCTTCTATGCTTATTCCACCTGGACGTGAAATTCACTCCTTCGAGCCCTCTCCAAAGGATATTATTAAACTCAACAAAGCTTCACTTGTACTTTATAATGGAGAAGGGCTTGAACCTTGGATAGGTCAGTTTGACATTGGTGCAAAAGCGGTAGATCTTAGCAAATACGTAACGCTTTTAAAAGTTGAAGAAAAAGAGGAAGAGAAGGAGGGACATCACCACCATCATCATCATGGAGTATATGATCCACACTATTGGTTGGATTTTGACAATATGAAAAAAGTAGCAGCCGTTATAGCAAAAAAATTGTCGCAAATGCAGCCCAATAATGAAAAAAAATTTCAAAAAAGATTGCATGAGTATCTTAAAATGCTCACTTCACTAGATAGCCAATACAAAGTAACTTTAAGCAGCTGCAAACTGCATACTATTTATGTCAATCATAATGCCTACTCCTATCTTGCCAGACGCTATAACTTTAGCGTAAAATCACTCGTTGGACTCTCTCCGGATGCGCAGCCAAACCCGAAAACAGTCGAGGCGATACTCTCTGGCATTAAAAAAGAGGGAGCAAAAGCGATTTATTATGAACCGTTTGAAAATAACTCCGTACTTCTCTCTATCGCCAAGGAGATGGGATTGCAGCCACTTGTTCTTCAGCCGCTTGGGAATGTGACGGCTAAAGAGGCTAAAGAGGGTTTGGGATATAAAGAGATTATGAAGAGGAA
>JALWLR010000247.1 GCA_027084065.1 Helicobacteraceae bacterium
TTTAGAAGCACTGTTTGGATTGGCTTCGGAGGTAATTTCGGCATTTTCTTGCATGTAGGGAGCAAGTAGTGTGAAAATCTCCTTATAAAGTGCAGAAGGAACGCAAGAGGGAGTGCCTCCTCCTATGAAAAACGTTTCGATACTTTTTTCTTCGGCACCAAATCGTTTGAGCTCGTATCGAAGCTGCTTGTAGAGTGCTTGCATGTAAGCCTCTTTGAGCTCAAACTTGTCTACATAGGAGTTGAAACTGCAATAGTGGCATTTTGAATCGCAAAATGGAATATGAATATACAATAGCATAATGCAATACTACATTTTTAAAGGAAACGTAATTGCATTTT
This sequence comes from Helicobacteraceae bacterium, assembly GCA_027084065.1. Lineage (GTDB taxonomy): Bacteria > Campylobacterota > Campylobacteria > Campylobacterales > Sulfurimonadaceae > S012-15. Next base: position 342 of record JALWLR010000247.1, read on the forward strand.
CTGTATAATCGCACACAGACTTTTTGGAAAATTTTCATCCTACTAGAAAGTTGTCTAAAAAGTCCAATTCACAACGATCGGAAATGTAACAATGAGTCAGAGTAAAAAGTATCGTCCCAATGTTGCTATGATTATTCTCTCTCCGGAGTATCCGGAAAAAAAAGAGATTTTCATTGCACAAAGAAACGACATAGCGGGTGTTTGGCAGTTTCCTCAAGGGGGCATCGACGAAGGAGAAGAGGTTAAAGAGGCACTGTTTCGCGAACTCAAAGAGGAGATAGGCACGGACGATGTCGAAATAGTAGCAGAGTATCCGGAGTGGATCAGTTACGATTTTCCGGAAAAAATAGCTAAAAAGATGAAGCCCTACAGTGGGCAGAGGCAGCGCTATTTTTTGGTCAAACTCAAAAAAGATGCGAAAATAAAGCTCGATACGAAACATCCGGAGTTCGATGAATACAAGTTCGTTGAAGCGGACAAAGTACTGGATATGACGGCGCACTTTAAAAAGTCGGTGTATGAGACGGTACTGAACTATTTTAAAAAAGAGGGATTGCTGTAATGCTAATTGTGCAAAAATTCGGCGGAACAAGCGTGGGGGATCTAGATAGGATTCAAAATGTCGCCAACAGAGTGGCAAAAACAAAAGAGGCGGGACATGATGTCGTAGTCGTCGTTTCGGCAATGAGTGGAGAGACGAACAAACTTATAGGGTATGCGGAGCATTTTAGTGACAATCCAAGACGAGAAGATATGGATATGCTGCTAAGCTCAGGCGAGCGTGTAACAGCGGCACTGCTCTCTATTGCGCTAAACGAAATGGGTCATCCGGCCGTTTCGATGAGCGGAAGAAAAGCGGGGATCGTGACTGATGAGGTGCATACCAAAGCGCGTATCGAAGTTATTGATCCTTCTGCTATGGAGCGTGAGCTCAAAGAGGGAAAAATCGTCGTTGTAGCCGGTTTTCAAGGAGTCACTCCCGATGGAGACGTCACGACACTCGGGCGCGGTGGAAGTGATTTGAGTGCCGTTGCGATAGCGGGAGCGTTACATGCAGATCTGTGTGAAATCTACACAGATGTACCGGGAATCTTTACAACGGATCCGCGCATCGAGCCAAAAGCGAAAAAACTAGAGAAAATCTCTTATGATGAGATGCTGGAGTTGGCAAGCCTTGGAGCGAAAGTTTTACAAAACCGCTCGGTTGAACTTGCCAAAAAACTCGATGTCAATCTTGTCACACGCAGCAGCTTCAGCGATGAAGAGGGAACACTTATAACAAAGGAAGAAAACATTATGGAAAAACCGTTAGTCAGTGGAATAGCTCTGGACAAAAATCAAGCACGCGTCTCGCTTATGGGTGTGAAAGACAGACCGGGTATTGCGAGTGATATTTTCAATGCACTTGCCGAAGCGAACGTCAATGTCGATATGATCATTCAAAACAAAGCGCATAACGGTAAAACGAACATCGACTTTACCGTACCGAAGACCGATTTGAACGATGCCAAAGATGTTGTTGCCAAGTTTGTGGACAATGATGAAATAGAGGATGAATCCTATAACGAATCTATTTGTAAAGTGAGTGTCGTCGGTGTTGGTATGAAGTCTCATTCGGGTGTTGCGGCAAAGGCTTTTTCGACAATGGCGAAGGAGAATATCAACATCAATATGATCTCTACAAGCGAGATCAAAATTTCGATGGTTATCGATGAAAAATATGGAGAGCTTGCGGTTCGAAGTCTTCACAGTGCTTATGAACTAGACAAGTAGGTCGATGCAGGATTTCGCCCAATGGAGTCTCGATGCCATACGAGAGGAGGGAGCAAGTCTCAGTTGGCTTGAAGAGCTTCGCTTTGAGTGGGTTATTCCTACTTCTGCATGTATCTACGAAATACTCAGTGGAAAAAGCATAGTGCTCATTACCGATACCCAAAGAGAGTGGCTTGCACACTACATTTTGGGTAAAATCAACGCACCAAGACCGGAAAGACCGCTTATTCCGATTGTAAATATTGAAAGCATCTACCCACATTACGACATGCTCAGCGGCGGAGAGATGATAGATATGCTTGAAGATATGTTGCAACTCTCTTTTGGAGAGCGCTATATCTTTTGGTATATAGGAAGAGGAGAAGACAAACGCGCAGACATCGCAAAGCGGCGTGACGATACCTACTTCTGGATTTTCGATGAAGATTACCAAAGCAGCTTTAAGCTCAACTCCCATGACTCCCATTTGGACATAAAGCTGCTGCAGCTTTTTAGACTCTTTGACCAATCCTTAAACGCCGCAATGTTTGGAGAGGTCGATGTCGGATCATAG
>JALWLR010000248.1 GCA_027084065.1 Helicobacteraceae bacterium
CTCACAGCTTTTTTTAATGACAGGACGCAGCCGCGAAACCATTAAAAATGAAGGCTCTTCTCGTTCATGTTTGTCTGTCAGGTTGACAACCGTTTCGGCAAATCGTTCACCTTTTTTCATGCCGCTTCCTTTGACAAGACCTGCATAATCCAGTGGAGAGCCTTCTCCAATAAAGCTTTCTATATCGGTTACCTCTTTCTCTTTTTTCAAAATGTTCTCAACACATTCTACCACCTCTTTGGTTTGATAGATGGAGCTTCCTGCAGGAGTGTCGGTATAGACGGTAAATGTGTTGGCACTTTTTCCCGGTAACATACGTGCAAGAACAAGTTTAGTCGGTATCATCATAATACTTGCAGCCAAAGAGGCAAGCACAAGCGTGATTACAAGCATTTTTTTTGTTTTACTTTGGAGGATGGTAAAGATAAAATTTTCAAACCGTTTTCCCCGGTGTTTGTGATGCGGCATTACATACCTCCTTTAGAGTTTTTTGTCTGATGTGCATGTGCTCCGTCGTCACGTGGACTTAAAAGCTTTCTACTAAGATAAGGCGTAAATATGTAAGCAACAAGTAGTGACGCGACAAGAGCGACGGGAACATTTAAAGGAATAGGCTTCATAAACGCTCCCATCATCCCACCGACAAATGCCATAGGCACCATTGTCAGGATAATTGCAAGAGTAGCGATGTTTGTCGGTGCTCCTATTTCATCGGTTGCTTTGACAAGGAGTGTGTCCATATCTTTATGTTCACTGTCATGTGCATGCAGATGTCTGTGAATGTTTTCAATAACGATAATCGCTGCATCCACAAGTAGACCAAGAGAGAGCAAAAAGGCAAAGAGTGTGATTCGGTTGATGGTCTGTCCGCTGATGTAGGCGATGAAAAGTGTAATGGCAAGAATGGCCGGAACGGTAAAGGTAACGATGAGGCTCTCTTTAAAGCCAAGAAAAAATACCAGCATAACGGCAATGATGATGATGGTTATAATGAGGTGTTTTACCAGTTCATTAACTGCTTCATCCGCACGTTTTCCATAGTCACGGGTTATTTTATAGCCAATGCCAAGTTTTTCTAGACGCTCTTTGTTTTTTTCAAGCAGTGCTTTGACATCGTTGGCGACAAATACGGCGTTGGAGCCGGCAAGTTTGGATACACTGAGTGTGATTTGCGGATACTTTAGCGTTTTTCCCTCTTCTTTTAAAACAATGCTTGCCTCTTTTTTGTTTTGGAAGTCTATACCGTCGGTAACGGTAGCGATGTCACGGATGTAAATAGGGCTTCCCATATATTGTGCGACCATGATGTTTTCAACATCTTCAACTGTTTCGATGGCGTTTTTAACACCAAAGACGACGATTTTTTTCTCTTTTGTTTCTGTGTCTACATTGGGTACTTTCAAAGAGATCGCTTTGATAGCCTGAACAATCTGTCCCAAAGAGAGGTGATAACCTTTGAGCTTGTTCAAATCGACTCCCACATTGAACTGCTCTTTATGTTCCCCTTTGAGTGCCGTTTTGGAAACATTTGGAATTTCTGCTATCTTTTTTTTGAGATTTTGTATAGTTGCTAAAAACTTTGGATAGGAGAGGGAAGAGTCTTTTTGGTAAAAAGCGATATTGACAATGGGAATGTCGATGTCGATGTCGAAAGGTTTGACGACCGGCATCATTATCTCTTTTGGCATCAAGTCGATGTTTTGCATGACTTTGTCATAGAGTTTGAGATTGGAGATTTCTCTGTTTTGTCCAATGTAGTACATGACATTGATAATACCTACATTTTCAAGACTCATAGAGTAGATGTGCTCCACACCTTTGATTTCGCGCAGTTTTTGCTCTAATGGTTCGACTATGATCTTTTCTACCTCTTTTGGAGAGAGTCCTGGAGCAGGAACGATGATGCTCCCTCCACTAATGGCGATTTGTGGATCCTCTTCACGCGGCATTATCTCTAGTGAGAGGTATCCAAGCGCAAGCAGAAAAACTGCCAAAACTGGCGTAAGAGGGTTGTAAAGAAACGCCTTGGCAAGCTTACCGGCATAGTCTTTAACCTCAATATAACTTAAATCTTTCTGTTTCATTTTACTTCACCTTTATAGTGACAGTCGCATACATTCCCGGATAGACTCTGTTGTAGTGGTTGTTAAACGCTACTTTGACCTTGAATGTATGCGTCATAGGGTTGGAGTTTGGAATGATGGCATGGACTTTTCCAATCTCTTTGATACCAACAGAAGGTATTTTTACAACGACTCTCTTTCCTACATGAATGGACTTCATATCGTTTTCGGCAATTTCCACTTCGATCTTAAGATCTTTCAAGTCAGAAAGCACAATTGCAGGCATACCCGGCATTGCCATTTCGCCGACTTTTATGTTTTTTGCGACAATCACACCGTCATTGGGTGCTTTTATTTTTAAGTATTTGTACTGGTTTTTAACCTCTTCGAGACGGGCTTTGGCTATCTCTACCATGTCTTGCATATTTTTGACGGCAAGTTCAAGGTTTTCAACTTCATACTTTGAGACCATATCTTTTGCATAGAGGCGTTTGTAACGTTCAAGATTGAGTTTGACGTTGTTGAGTTGGTTTTGGTACATTTGAAGGCTCAACTCCGCTTGACGTCTTGCGCTGTCTATCTCTCGTGAATCGA
>JALWLR010000249.1 GCA_027084065.1 Helicobacteraceae bacterium
TAATCAGCGCCTGTGCACAAAGATAACCACTCCCCCAGGCAAAGGCGAAGTTAAACCCGCCTCTTCTGCCCACAACATCGAGCACTTCGCCGATAAAGTACAGCCCTTTTTGCTTTTTCGACTCAAAGGTCTTAGGCTCTACCTCAAAAGTCCGCACACCCCCGCCGCTTACTTCAGCGTAGCGAAATCCTTTGGTATCTTCAATGGCAAAACTCCAGTGCTGTAAACGATAAACAAGCCGCTTTACCAGCTTCATATCCATTTGTCTGCTCTGTTTGTCGATGTCGAGAAAATGCAACAAAGCATCGACCACTTTAATTGGCAAGAGAGTATGCAATACGGTTTGAATTGTGTAGTCTGGATTGTTTGCTGCCACTTTGGTAATGTGAGATGCGAGATGAGTTTGATTCCATCTAGGAAGTAAATTTACCTGTATATCCACAGCACTGTGTAAAAGCAGTGCCTGACTTGCTTTTTGAGAAAGGTCAAGCACACAAAGACCACTAAGGCCATAATCGGTAAAAAGCAGATCCCCTTGCTTGTGCTCCTCTTTGACACCGTTGACAACAAGTGTCACTTCTGCTTCTATTTTCACACCGCTCATCATCTTTGGATACTTCGATGAAGAGACAAGCTGTACTAAAGAGGGGTACGTCGTAGCAATGGTATGTCCAAAAGATTTCGCTATCTCATAGCCGCTTTCGTTACCACCTAAATGTGATGCCGCACATGAGCCTGCCGCAACAACCACTTTGTCGAATCTCTCCTGCTTGCCATCCTCAAGTAGCACTTGAAAACCTTTTTGTATTCCTTGTACTTTTACACCCGTTCGCAGCTTGACACCATACTGCTTCGCAGCTGCCAAGAGTATGCCCAGTACACTCTTAGCCTCCATCGAGTAAGGATAGCACCTCCCATCTTCCTTGAATTGCAAAAGCAGCCCCAAAGAGGCAAAGTAGTCTTGCTGCTGTTTGAAACCAAAGTGTTGTAAAACCGTCTCGACAACGCGCTTGTCTTCTCCCTCAAAATCTTCGATATGTAAAAACTTGTTGGTAATATTACACTTGCCGTTACCAGAGACTAGAATCTTCTTTCCACACTTCTCGTTCTGTTCAAAAAGGGTAATATCCAGCCCCGCTTTGGCACACTCGATCGCACAGACTAATCCACTTGCACCTCCACCAATGACAGCTACTCTCTTCACAGATGCACAACCTTTGCTCCATATCCGCCAAGACTTGGCGGTGCATCTTCGAAACGCTTCACTTTTGGATGACGCTTTAGATACTCCTTAACCGCGTAGGCAAGCTTCCCTGTACCAATACCATGATAAACGATTACCTCATCCCAACCGTCAAGTAAAGCATCACTGAGGAATTTATCCAGCACCTCTATAGCCTCTTCACTTCGCATTCCATGCAAATCACACTTCAGACCAGACTTCTTCTCAACACTCACTTTCACATTGGCTTTTGGTTTAGCCTTAACAACTTGAGCAGGACGTAGATGCTTTGTTTTGACACGAACTTTCAGACCGTTTACCTCGATGGTTGCATTATCTCCTTTAAGATCGATAATGATACCCGTAGAGTTATGATACTTAACTCCGTCACCCACTTTAAACTCATACGCTTTTTGTGGCTGCTTTTTCTCCTTTTTAGGCAGTTTTTTATGCGCTTTGTTCATAGAACGATGGATCTCTTTTGGATTTTCCCCTTTTGCAGCTCTTTTTGCCTCTTCTATAGCTTCGCTAAACTCCTTGTGCAGCTTGGCTTGCTGCTGTTCAAGCTGCTTTTGAAGGCTAAAACGCTCCTCTTTGAGCAGCTCCTCTTGGCGCTTTAGAGCCTCTAATCTCTCATCTAGTTCTTGGTGTTTCTTTTTTAACTCCCGTTCAAGTTCACTGCCACGTTCGATCAAAAGATTCAGTTTTTCACTGTTATCGCCATACACTTTACGCGCCTCGTTTACGACATTTACGCCTATTCCATAGCGCAACGCCGTCTCAAACGCATAGCTCTTTCCTATAATCCCCTGCATAAACTCATAAGTCGGTACACGAGCATTCTCATCGTAGATTGCTGCCATTAGCTCTACATCGTCACGATCCGCCATTAAAGAAGCAAGACGTTTGTGGTGGGTAGTAATGACAATTTTTTGATGTTTTTTAATCAGATTATCCAGTATCACTTTAAAGAGTGCCGCCGCTTCGTCACTATCTGTTCCAAGCTCTATTTCATCGACACCTATAAGCGCATTGGAGAGTTTGAATATCTCACTAAACTGCTTCATCCGCCCGGCAAAAGTGGAAATGTCGTTTTTGACATTTTGCGGATCGTCGATGATGGCTTCGATCTTTTTGAAACTCCCTATATGCGATTTATGCGCATCTATTTTCATCGGGATGATGTATTTTGCCATAAATGCCGAAGCAAGTATGGACTTAAGCAGCATCGTCTTTCCACCAGCATTGACACCCGTAATCATCAAAACATTTTTACTAAAGTCGACATTGATCGGTTTTGGATGGGAGAGAGCTGGATGGATGAAGTTTTTAAGTATTATCTTATTATCTTTTTGCGCTTTTATAAGTGCAAGATCAGCACTTTGGGCAAACTTGACACGCGCTTGATAATTATCAAGCTTTTCAAACTCAT
>JALWLR010000250.1 GCA_027084065.1 Helicobacteraceae bacterium
CATCTTTCATATCGACCCAGATGTTAGGTGTGCTGCCTCCAGGTGTGAGGAAAATCTTGGCATCTTTGTTTTTCTGAAGCGCTTTGTTGAATTCGTTTTGCACTTTAATCTGTTCGAGCTTGAGTAGTGGATTGGTTAGTGATTTGGCAATCTCTTTGTTCGCTTTTGCACGAGCCTGTGCTTCAATGGTCATGGCATCTGCTTTACCTTGTGCTTCGATTCTCGCTTTATCGGCAATACCTTTTGCTTCGGCCGCTTTTCTAAGAGCCTCCTGTCTTGCACGTGCTACCTCTTGTTCCGCTTTTTGCACCTCTTGTTTTGCAAGTTGGACACGTTCAATCTGCTCTTTTACCTTTTTTGGTAGACCTATATCGCGCAGTTGTACGGACTGTAAAATAACGGGCTGATTTTTGAGAGACTTGATGTTTTGTTCAATTCCCTCTTCGATTTCGGTTGCAATCGTATTACGTAGTTGCGGTAGCTTCTCCGCATCGTATTTACCTATGACATTGCGCACGACATCGCGAACGACGGGGTTGATGATCTTCTCTTCCCAGCTAAACCCCCAATTTGAAATGGTCTGTGCCGCATATTCGGCGTTAAGGCGGTACTGAACCGTCAACTCGATTGTGACGGGAAGCCCCGTTTTATCCAAAACCGTGATGGCGGGTTTGGTAATGATACCCTCGCGCTCAATTCCTCCACCGGCTTCCATGCGTGAAGCGTAATTGATGATGCGTACACGTGTATCGACCGTATAGACTTTTTGAATGATTGGGATGATGAAATGAAGTCCGGGCAGTAGTGCTTGATCGGAGTATTTACCGTTTGTAGAGAGGATACCGCGTTCTCCCTCCTCTATGATGACAAAAGGTTTTGCTACGAGTAGTAGTAGAAGCAAAGCGATGACTACGTAAATAACGCTTGCTTTGGCTCCGCCGAAGTTGAAGTTCATGTTGGGCATATTGGGAGTGCCGCCGTTACCGCCGCCTCCGCCACCAAAGTTGTTTTGTGACTTCTTTTTGTTGAAGTAGTCGTTCATATCCGCTGCCATTTTAATATCTGCCATTTTTTTCCTTTTAGTTGACGTATGTCAGGTAGTGTTCATACTCTTTTGCACGTCCAAAGACCGCATCGAAATATTTGCTTTGAATCTTTTCCGTAATCGGACCGCGCTCGCCGGTTCCTATATCCCGCGCATCGACATTGGCTACAGGTGTGATTTCCGCTGCCGTTCCGGTAAGAAAGGCTTCGTCAGCAACGTAGATCTCCTCTCGTGTTATGCGTCGTCTAGTTACGGTGTAGCCCATATCTTCGGCGATCTCTATTGCCATTTTTTGTGTGATGGATGCAAGAGAATTGTCGTTTGGAGGTGTTATGATCTCTCCATCTTTTATCATGAAAAAGCAGGCTCCGCTTGCTTCGGCTACGTAGCCTTGGTCATCGAGTAGAAGTGCTTCATCGTAGCCGCACTCTATTGCTTCGAACTTCGCCATTTGAGAGTTGAGGTAGTTGGCTGTTGCTTTTGCTTTTCCCATTGTCGAAGTGTTCGCCGGTCGTGTCATTGAAGCGATTTTGAGACGGATTCCTTTTTTCAGGCCCTCTTCGCCGAGGTAAGCTCCCCATTCCCACGCGGCTATTGCCGTCTCTACGGGAGCATCTTTATGATAAAGTCCCATAACGCCATAGCCTAAAAAAGCGAAAGGACGGATGTAGATATTGTCACCGCTAAAGTCGTTTTTTTTGATAAGTTCGATTTGAACCTGATTGAGTTCTTCGACAGTGTAGGGAATGTTGATAAGGGTCATTTTTGCCGACTCTAGTAGTCTTTTTGTGTGGTCGTTGAGTCTGAAAATAGCGTAGCCTTTGTCCGTTTTATAGGCTTTCGTACCTTCGATAACGCCGTTTCCATAGTGAATAGTATGTGTAAGGACGTGGACTTTCGCACTATCCCAGTCGACGAATTTTCCGTTGAACCAGATGTATTTTGCCGCATTCATGGTATAAAAATCTCCAAATTGTAAAATTGGAGTATTTTATCCAAAAAGTCGTTAAAGATTGATTAGAAAGAGTGAGGAGAAGAGAGTGCATCTGCTTCTCTCCCGTTTGACACGGAGAAAAGCAAGAGAACACTACTATTTTGAAGAGACTGTTTTTGTCGCTTTTTCTTTGAAAGATTTGAGTTTTTCAAGCAACTCTTCGAAAAGTTTTTCGGCTTTGTTTTTGCCTTTGATCTCTTTTTCTACTTTGTTGATGGCTTTAGTAAGCATTTTGTATGTCACGTCACTTTCACTTGTATATCCAAGTAGTTCCGCTTTTTTAAGCTCTTCTTTTGCAAGTTCAAGATGCTTAAGAGCCTGTTTTTTGTCTTTTTTGGCAATTTTTTGCGCATCGTGAATCAATGCTTCTGCCGTAATGAGCGGAATAGGAATGATGACTTTTGTCGTTACAAGAGTGCTTAGAGCCATTGTAAGCACGTCACGAGCCTCTTTAAGTTTGTTATCATGCAGGTATGAGGCTGCAAGTTTGAGCGCTTTTGGGTACGATGCAAGCGGCAGGTTTACTGTTGTGATGTCGATTTCACTTTGGAATGTGTTGAGCAATGCTCTTGCTTCTTGTACTTTTCCGTCTCTTAG
>JALWLR010000251.1 GCA_027084065.1 Helicobacteraceae bacterium
GTGTCACTCCTACGGCTATATTATCAATCAGGGAAAACAAAGCAAAGAGTATTGGCGACACATCGTACATAAAATGAGAGAAACATTCAAAGCACCTATCTCCCAAAAGGATGAAAAGATCATTTTGGAGTATTTGACAAAATACTTCGGTAAAGAGGATTAAAAATTATATTTCATAGTGTAAATTACTGCTGACTGATAGGCTCTATTGCCCAGCTTGTAAAGTGCATAACGATATTGCAAACCGGCGGTAATGTGCACATGCGCATACCACCACATACAAAGTGCTCCGTTAAGACCGTAACTCTCGCCATCTCCAACAGGTGTTCCATCATCCAAAAGATAAAAACTCTTGTTACGCCCAAACTCTATTTCATTCCATTGTCCCAAAGAGAACTTTTCTCCTTTGAGGTCAAACGGCAAGTCAAAAACCCATCCAGCCATATAACCGTTCCATCCGTTAAAATAGGTATCGTCCGTTTTATGAAAACCTAAAAACGGGCGTATCCAAAAGCCGGACTCAGCTTTGTACTTATAGGCTACTCCTATGACAAAATCATTTACTTTATAGCTGTAGGTATCGAGATGAAAGTTTTGCATGTGGAGTCGAATTTCATTGTAAAAAGGGAAGTCATAATCTACAAAGGTACTGTAACGTCGATTGAAAGGGGCATCCTCTTTGTAGTCTTTGTACGCGTTTTCCAAGTTGGCATTGCCGTAGAGCTCACCGAAACTCCCACCGATACCTCCCTCCAGCGTAATGTAAAAATAGTCTCTCTCTAACTTCACTCTCTTTTGCGTCGACTCGCTCCAGTCAAGATAATTGAGTTGAACATTGCCAAAGGAGTAGTAAACTTCCCCATACAACATGGAGAAAAGACAAAAAAAGAGTATTAAGAGCGTGCGCATATCCAACCATTTTGATGAAAAATTTTTGGATTATAGCGCCTGCTCTATTTAGAACATCTTAAAAACTAAGTTCGAAATTTGTGTAGATGTAGCGTCCGGGTTCGTTAAGCAGAACTACTTCTCCCCCTCCGCTAGTTACAAGTGTAAGATCTTTATATGTGTTGCTGCGAACATATGTCTTGTCAAGAATGTTGTTGACACCTACAGTCATATCCACGCCCTTTTTAAAGTTGTGTTTGAGCTTAAAGTCAAGCACACCCCAGCCGGCTATTTCCGCTTCTCCGTTTTCACCATCAAAATCTCTCCATCGATCACGCGCCATAGCGTCCAATCTGGCATAAGAGTGGGCTTTATAATCCCAAACAACACTCAAAGTACCCTCAAGCGGCGCGATGTCGGCAAGGTTTTTATTTGTTTGCCCAGGCAGCGGCTCTTTTTTTCGTCCTCTTTTGTATACCGCCTGTGCTTCAAAAGTAATCTCATCACTTGCGTAGTAGCTTCCTTTGAACTCTCCACCATAAATATATGCGTCAATGTTGGTAAAAATATTGCTCGTTTTGGAGCTGTCTATATAGATGTAGTTTTGCAAATCACTGTAAAAAGCTTTTACTTTAAAATCAATATCTTCCCCTTCATATTTATACCCGACATCTACTTCATCATTCGTTACCTGATCGAGAGTAGGTGTGCCTACGAGTGTTCCATCTTTACCTTTGAAGTAGAGTTCTCTTGCATCGGGAACACGCTGTGCCTGCCCGACACCGAAAAATATTTCATTCTCCTCATCCATAGCATACTTGAGAAAAATGTTCGCACCAAAGGAGTTGTAGTCGTTATCGGGTAAAGTTACATCGGAATTTGGTCGTACTTCACTTCTGTCGTAACGTGCTCCCGCAGAGAGTTTCCATTCATCAATTTGTTTCTCCAATTTGAGATAAGCACTATAGTTTTTCGTATCGACATCGTCAATCGATTTGGATTTTCGAGCGGGCATGCTTCCCATTTTTATAGTATACTCCCCGTCCCAATTTCTTTTTCCACTCTCAAGACCAAACTCTGTTTTCACATTTTCAAAAAGGAGCTTGTTTTTAAGCTTAAGCGCTTCCATTTTACTGTACATATGATTGAGCGTCTGCATCATCATCGAAGATCGTCGATAGTAATTTGCCATGGGATGATCCACTTTCGTTACATAGTATTGCAGCGTCGCGCTTTTGTACCATGGAGCGATCTTTTTTATTTCGTATTCTATATTGTAAATATCGGAAAAGTCATAGAGTGCATCCATGGGAGAGTTTGGATAGAGCACATCATAGCTTCTGTTTGCCGTATATTCCAAACGCAGCTCTTGATTCTCTTTGGGATTAAGTGCTACTTTTGTCATCACACTTCGTTTTTTATAAGCCTGCATGTCATGATACAGCGGAGCGTATCGGTATTTTGCATCGGCTTTGTTATCAACTTGCTGTGCAAGTGTATCGCCGTTGCCATCTTCATACTGATCACTCTCCTCATGAGAAGCCGCAACCAAAACACGTATAAAATCATCACCCCCTGTACCCATTGCCGAGAGCTTTTTATAATTCCAGCTACCCCCACCGAAACTGACATTACCGTGCCAGCCTTTTTTTGGAGCGAGCGTTTTGATTTTTACACCACCTCCTAAGTTACCATACTCCGTAACATCATACGGTCCTTCAATAACCTCTATGCTTTGAA
>JALWLR010000252.1 GCA_027084065.1 Helicobacteraceae bacterium
TAGGCAACCTTTTTCAAGATGACGTTGACCATAGCGTCTTTTGAAAGTCCATCGGAACTCTCTTTTACAACTTGCGTAAGAACCTCTTCTACCACTGAAGCTACCATTCTTCTTTGAGCAAGCTCCAATTTACCCTGATGAGCCTTCTCTAGATTCTCCAAATCCTCTTCACACTGTGCGAGAATAGAGTCATTTAGCACTTTACTCTCTTTTTTCGCCGCTTCAAGAATTTCTACGGCAAGTTTCTCCGCTTCGGAAATTTTTGCCAAAGCATCTTTCTTTTTCTGAACGGAAGCATTCAGTTTCTCCTGAACACTTTGCAGCTCTTGCGCAATACTTTTGCTTCTGTTTGCAAAGTAGTTTTTAACCGGATCTGCAAGCAAATACCACAAGATACCTACAAACAGTATAAAGTTAACTGTTCTTGGAAAAATGTCCGTTCCGGTAGCATCTGCATGTCCGGATGCAAATGCCAGACTAGAAAGAGCTAAGGTTAAGGTTAGTATTTTACTCATAACGTTTCCTTCCCTATATCTGTTTAAACTTAAGTTGCAACGCCTCTTTAAAGGCAGGAGCATCCGTAAGAAGCTCTTTCTTCAACTCTTGAGCACTTTTTTCCAAAGAACTTTCGAACTCTGCATACTCTTTGGCTAAAGCAGCTTTTTTTGCTTCGATTCTACTCTCGGCCAGCTCTTTAGCATCCGCAATAACTTTCTCTCTTAGTGCCGCAGCTTCTAGTTTGGCATTCGTCACGATGCTTTCCGCTTTTTTCAAAAGTTCCTTGATCTCACTGTCATTCGAGCCTGCTTTGCTCAAATCTTTTTTGATCTCTTCGTCCCTTTTTTCCATAAACGTAAGCAACGGTCTGTAAAGCCAACTATTTAGAACGGCTATAAGTAGAAGAAAAACACCCAATGTAGCTAAAAGTAGTACGGGATTAATATCTAACATAGCACCTCCTAAAAGTTGCGTGATTATACTATGTTTAAATTGAAAAGATAGTTAAAAGCTCTTTTTTTACACTCTTTTTCTCTACAAAAGAGAAAAATGTGTAGTTTTGTACCCCTTTGGAGTGATTATTTTATTTTTTCTATGAGCGAATCGATTTGCTCTTGATTTTGAAAAGTGAGTGTTATTTTATTGGATGAAAGAGTGCTTTGAATACCCAGTTTTTTTAAAAGATTACTCAACTCCATCATGTACAAAGTTTGATCTTTTTCTTTGTTTTCTATCTCTTTTGGCTCTTTCTTGGGGGTCTCTTTCATCCCTTTTATAATCTTCTCTACCTCACGTACACTCAGTTTCTGTCCGATAATGGAATCAACAAGAAGCTCTTGCTCCTTCTCTTGAAGTGAAACCAACATTTTTGCATGTCCAGCACTGATCTTTTTCTCTATAAGAGCTTCTTGAGCCTTTTTTGAAAGTTGCAGCAGACGCAGGGTATTGGTTATATGTGTTCTGCTTTTGTGGACGATGGAAGCAAGTTCTTCGTGTGTAACACCGTGAAGCTTTAAAAGAGCGTCGTAACTCCTTGCCAGCTCTACTGGGTTGAGATCTTCTCTTTGAATGTTTTCAATCAGTGCATACTGCTGCATCTGCTCTTTGGATATATCTAAAACGATCGCCTTAATAGTCTCCAAACCCGCAAGTTTCGCAGCCCGCAGTCGACGCTCTCCCGCTACGAGGATGTAACCTCCAAGCTCCTCCTCTACAACGACAATGGGCTGAATAAGCCCATCTTTTTCGATAGACTCGCTCAGCTCTGCAAGGCTTTCTTGAGAAAAGTGCTCTCTTGGCTGATAGGGATTTGGCTCTATAGCCTCCACTGAGAGTTCCGTAATGCTACCGGCACTGCTTGATTCATTTTCATAGGCTTCACTCACTTCTCCCAAAAGTGCGTCAAGTCCTCTTCCTAGTGCTTCTTTTTTCACTTGATTATCGCCTGTGCAAGATTTTGATATGCAATCGATCCACTCGATTTTACATCGTACAATATAGCCGGTTTTCCAAAAGATGGAGACTCTGCAAGTTTGACGTTTCTTGGAACGACAATAAATTTTTCCTCTTCATTTTTAAACAATTTACTCTTGAAATGCTGCTTCAAATCGGCAAAGACCTGTTTTGAAAGATTGTTTTGTGAACTATACATTGTCGGCAAAAAACCTTTGATTGTCAGTTTCGGATTGATAGATTTTTTCACAAGTTTTATCGTATTGAGCAACTGTGCCAAACCTTCCAGTGCAAAAAATTCACATTGAATCGGTATGATGACCGAATTCGAAGCAGAAAGCGCATTGATTGTCATTGGTCCTAAAGCAGGAGGAGCATCTATGATGATATAGTCATACTCGCCTTTTACCTGTTCTATCGCCTTTTTCAATACAAGCTCACGCCCCTTTGCCTTTTCGACATCATAGTACTCCTTCTCAATCCCAACAAGTCCAATGTTTGATGGAGCAAGATGCAGTGTAGGAATATCCGTCTTTAAAATAATGTCTTTAAGTTTTTTCGCTCCAATGAGTACATGATAAATATTGAACTCGTAGTCATTTCTGTGAAAACCAAACGACGTAGTCGCATTCGCCTGAGGATCGGAATCTATAACGAGAACTTTTTTCTCGG
>JALWLR010000253.1:0-1761 GCA_027084065.1 Helicobacteraceae bacterium
CAACATCAAAAAGATGCCATTCAAGCTCTTGGAGTGCGGTAGAGCCTGCACTAAAGAGATAGCGCATCAAAGCATCGTACACGATCAGCAGCACCAAAGCTCCCAGTGCAAATGCTGTAAGATTGGAACTCCATCGCACAATTTTCTCTATCACCCTCCGCTCCTTAAATAAAATTGGGAGCGTCATTGGCAAACAGAATTATATCTCCCTCTTTCGTCTGGGCAGCAAGCAGGTCTTGCAGTTTAGATTTATTGGTAAGTATGTAGTGATTTGCAACATTTAAACGCTTTTTGAAAAGTTCGGCATTGAGTTTACCCGTAACGATGACTATATCGAACACTTCATTAATCGCCTCGATAAGCTCTTCGTTGAGCTCTGGCGTACTCTCTACTAGACCCGGTGTGACGATCACTTTACGTCCTGCATGTAAGGAACAGAGACGAATCGCCTCTTTCATACCATCAAGATTACCGTTAAATCCGTCATCGAGGATTATTTTCCCACCTGCTGTTATCTTTTGCAGACGATGCTCTATCGGCCGTAGTTTACGTACCGCTTGCTGCACCTCTTCTATGCTCATGTCATAAAAAAGCGCTACTTTAATGGCCGCATAGATATTTGTCGCTTGAAATGCACCCAAGATTCCCGGTACTTCAAAACGAACCTCTTTATCGCCAATCTTCACACTAAAACGAATCCCATCTAAATCTGCATGCAGATCCAAAATATCGTCATCACAAAAAAACTCTACCTTTTCATGTGGCTCGTTTGTAACACTACAGTGTATAAAAGCTTTCTCCAGACGCTTCGAAGCCATAACCTCCAGTTTCGTTCGTACTATATTCTCCAAAGATTTGAAGTACTCTATATGCGCCGGTCCAACTTTACCCACTACGACACAATGAGGATTGAGCAGTGTCGTTATCTCGTAAATATCTCCTCTTTGACGAGCACCCGCTTCGACAACGTAAAAATGGGTATCTTCCGGAAGCGATTCATTAATATCTTTTACAATTCCTCCAAGAGTATTGACACTTCTTGGCGTCATGTAGGTATTGAATTTTTGTGCTAAAATCGAATAGATGAAGTTTTTTATACTCGTTTTTCCATAGCTGCCCGTAATCTCTATAATTTTAAGCCCTTGGATGGAGTCAAGCCTCTTTTTTGCCTCTTTCTTATATACCGTAAAGAGATATTTCTCTATAATATTCGATCCCACATAAGCAATCAAAATCGGCAAAAAAACACCGTAAACTTTGCAAGCCTCCTTGAGGGTACAAAGAAAATCCTGAAAAAGAACGAGCAAAGCAAGCAGTATGAAAAAACGCTTGACGCGCCATGTCCAGACAAGCTTTCTATCGAGCCGTTTATGCCAAAGATACAAAGCTGGCAAATAGGCAAAATAGAAAAAAATCATAAAAAATTTCCCTGTCGTATAGTACAAAATAAGAGGGATGAAAAAATAAAAAAGATGCCACAGCGGTTTGTGATGGTGTAAAACGACTCGTTCGATTTTATAGTTGTACCATTGCAAGTTCGTCATCAAATAA
Organism: Helicobacteraceae bacterium; assembly: GCA_027084065.1. Lineage (GTDB taxonomy): Bacteria > Campylobacterota > Campylobacteria > Campylobacterales > Sulfurimonadaceae > S012-15. The sequence goes on from JALWLR010000253.1 coordinate 1,552, forward strand.
AATCCCAAAGCCAGGACAAAAACGACATTTGTCGCTAAAAACAATATGTTTTGAAGTTCTTGCATCTAGTGTCGCTCCAAAAGATCTAGGTACTCTTTTTCGATCTGATTTGAAATACTTTTTGCATGTTGCAAGAAAAAGTAGTGATCTCCCTCATACTCTATGAACTTTGCATCAGGTATCAAAGAGGCTATTTTTTCTCCTGCATGC
>JALWLR010000253.1:1771-11038 GCA_027084065.1 Helicobacteraceae bacterium
GCCTGATCCTCTCTACCCCAGCAGACAAGGGCTCTATTTGGAAAGGAGGCAAAAATATCTTGAAAATCTTCATTGACAACCGTTTTGAAAGTCTCATACATCTGCCACGTAAGTTTTTTGGCATCTTCAGCTACAAAATAGTCTCGAATACGCTCTATCTGTGCAAATTTAAGCATTTTGTACAGGGCGATTTTCGCTTTTACTTTCCAAGATTTCGGCAAAACGATACCCGCAGAAGAGAGTAGTACAAGCAGCTCCGGCTCTAATAGCGTAGCTACTTTTCCACCAAAAGAGTGCCCCACAACAATATCTTTTTTTCCATTTATCTCTACAAGAAGCAATTCTATGATTCTCGCATAATCTTCACTCTCCATGCGCATCGGTGCCGTTGAGTTACCAAACCCGGGCAAATCGATATAGATATGACGAAAACCACTCATCAATGCTCCAAAAGCACCCTTCATCAACGCTTTGTTGCTCCCCCATCCATGCAAAATGACAATATCGACATGCTCTTTAGGGTTAAGTATTTCATAGCTGACATCAAATGTATGCCCCTTATAATGAATGCTTTTTTTTGCCACTATTTCCCTTTTGCCTGTGAAATAGAGTGAATGTATTCATAGGTCACTTTCGGACGTTTTCTATGAGGTAAAGATTCTGCCAACGCTTCGATGGCTTTTGGAAAGTCTTTAAAAAGATAGTTCGCCATACTTCCTGGAATTGGATTGATCTCATTGAGATAGACTTCATCTTTGATCACGAAAAAATCACACCGTATCAGTGCTCCCTCAAACATATCGCGATAGATTGCCTTGAAATTCTCTTTGAGCCTTTTTTGCATGTTCTCATCCAGCGTAGCTTCATGAGCAGACTCGGTTCGTGAAAAATCCATATATTTTTTTTCAAAATCCAAAAACTCCGTCTTTTGAGGCTCTTCGATCATAGAGTAGTGTATCTCTCCGTGAGCGAAATATCCTGCTAGATTGTACTCTTTGACCCCTTCGATAAAGGGCTCTACAATTACCGTATTGTCAAATTCAAAAGCCACATCCAGTGCATAATCGAACTCTTCAACACTCCTAACCACACTCACGCCTATAGAACTTCCAAGCCGTGCCGGTTTAATAATGACCGGAAAAGAGAAACGGGTATCTTTATGCTCATCGGCATGAAGCGTTTCATACTCCAATGTTTTTACACCTCGTGCTGCAGCGAACCATTTCGTGTAGCGCTTGTCATAAGAAAAAACACTCGCATCGATTCTTGGACCGATATACTTGATCTCGTAAAAGTCAAGTAGACTCGCAATTGTGCCATCTTCTCCATCTCCACCATGAATGAGATTCAAAACTATGCCATGCAGCTCCGTTTTGGAAAAAAGTTTCACATTTTGAAACTTTCCGCGCGCGAGTGTCAGCTTTGCAAATTTTTTGTATTGACCGCTGGAGAAGGTTTTGGCTTTCATATCTTTTGCATGTACATGATACAACGTATGATCTACATCGCAAAAAACAAATTCCAGATCCATATGGTCTTGAAGTTTTTCTTTGAGTGTCGTAGCACTGACGATGCTAATTTCATGTTCGTAACTTGCTCCGCCAAAAAGTATAATCAACTGCATTTTTTCCTATTCCTTAAAATTATATCGTTTTTAATTGTTTGAGTGCCTCTTTGACAAGTCCCGCCGTATCACTCGCTTTTGCATTGCCGAGTGCTTTGGAAATCTGCTCTTTTTTAAAACCGAGTGCTTCAAGCGCTTCTGTCGCTTCTGCATGTGCCCGTGAAGCAGGCTCTGCAGTGAGTGTCTTTTCCAAAAGCTCTTCATCGAAACCACTCAATTCGACCAAAATTCTTCCTGCACTCTTTGGCCCAATACCGGGAACCCTCTTTATAGCCGCCATATCTTTGTCCGCAATGACCTTTGCAAACTGCTGCGGCGTATAGGTCGAACAAATCGCCATTGCCACTTTCGGTCCTACACCGTTTATTTTGATAAGCCGCTCAAAAAGAGACTTTTCCGCTTTTGTCGCAAAGCCATAGAGCAGCTGCGCATCTTCTCGAACTATATGCGTTGTAAACAATCGCACCTCTTCTTGTATAGACGAGAATGTCTGTAACGATATAAATACCTCATAAACAACTCCCGAAACATCGACATGCACAACACCAGGCTCTTTATGGACAACCTTTCCAGCAACTCCGACTATCACTCATCTTCCTCCTCAAGCGGACGTATCTCAAAAATACCCTCTTCGACCTCGACAATCCCATAAATATGATGTGCTTCACCCTCTTCCGGCTTATAAACAAGCTCAAGCGGCGGATCTATCAGGCGCGCACGAATTTCATTGTAACCACGCCATACATCTCTGTTTATCACACGGGCATCCATCACACTATACTGGAGCGAACCGGTCTGGTTGCTTAGCAGATGAATCTTCTCTTCGGTTTTTTTGTACATCTCTTCTAACTCTTTGAGTTTATCGACCTGCGCCTGATAGAGTTTGTACTGTTTCACATAAGCTTCAGGCAATTTAATGCCGTTTTTTTTATAGTGCAAGAGCCTTTTTTTAACTTCATTGAAAACGGCATGATTTTTTTTCACAAGTTGACGGTAGCCCTCTATTTGCTTTTCATATTCAAAAAGACGCTGTTTAAGCTTCTCGATCTCCTCTTTGTTCTTCTCATAGCTCTCTTTGGCTTTACGCTGCTGCAACGGATCGATTTCAAAGATATTCTCACTTCCACGCAATCGCTTGATTTCGATTTTTTGAGACGCTTTGACTCTAACATAGGAGGTGCATATCTCTATAGTTACTTTTTCTCCATATATACGCCCTCCCATAGCCTGCGCGATGGAGATCTCTTCTCCTTCGACAACACCATGCTCAAGACGGGTAATTTTTACTTTTTTACCTTTTGCCGTTCCTTTATGAACATTGACGGTAATCTCATCCGCTTCTATAACGGAAGTTTTGTGCGTCTGACCGCCTACGTCGACACGCTTTGCTTTGACATAGGCTTCACTACCCACATTCCCCTCTACCTCAAGTTCCGTTACCTCCACTTTCATTCCCGTACCAATGGCATCCTTGACTGCATCGGCTTCCGTTACGACAAGATTGACATCCGAATCGGTTCCAACCGTTATAGAGCCGGTCGTTCTAAAAGTTACTTGATTGACATCCGCTTCTGACTTAATCGTATAGACATTCTCTTCAATGGCTATATAGCCGTTTACTTTCGCGTAAAAGCGGATACTTTTTTCATCTTCCTCTACTCGAATCGTCTCTTCATCTACCTCAAAACCAAGGTCTCGTTCTTCTGAGGGCTCTTTTGGAGCGATGTAGCGTCCTCTGCAATCACGCCCCGGCTGTCCCGGACGCGGCTTTATAAACTCGATAAGCAGTTCATCTTTGTGCACACTCTGAATAAAACCCCTGTCTGCATAATCGACACGCCTATTCTCTTCTTCTTTGCGCTTTTGCTCAAAATGCAAAATAAGTGTACCATCAACCGTCTTTGTCGGCTCTATCGACTCCGCAATCAAATAGGTCTGCATTCTCTCAAACAGTACACTCTCTTCTATTTTCGCTTTGGCACTGAGTTTGGAGACTACATCCTCCATCGGCTCGTCAAAGACATAGATCAAGACACCCGCACGTACTTTGTGCTTGTTTATATAGAGTGTCAACTCCTCTTTCAAAGCACTTATATAGCGTAAAATAGACCCCTCTTTAACCTGCATGTAGATTTTGCATTTCGTAGCGTTCGCACCGATTGCAATTTTAAACTCCTCCAAAGGATCTTTGCCTTTTTGTCTGGAGAAGATCTCGACTTCATACACCTGCTTAATTTGGAAGTTAGAATCAAGCCATGTCTCATCATCAATTTCGCGCAGCCTCTCTCTTTCAATTTCCTCCCATTTGGCATCTATTCCCTGCTTTAAAAAACGGGTATAGGTCAAAACATCAAGAATGTGAAAATCAAGAGTTTCAGGTTTTATACCATACTCTCTTGCTATGCTACTAAGCTCCTTTGCAATATTTTCGGACTTGACAACCGTCGGGCGTACTTTTCTAACAGCGACAGAAGAGCTTTTATTGCTACCAAAAAGTGCCATGCGGTCATCCTTGCCTTTACTAAGATTTGATTGAATGAGGAATCTCGATTAAAAGCTATATTTTAATCAACTTTTCGTTAAACTATCGTAAAAATAGGGACTTTTAGAAAAAAGCGCATGTTAAAAGCAATATTTACAAACAGTTTCGGAATCCTTTTTTCAAGAATTTTAGGGTTTTTTAGAGATCTCCTGATGGCCTCCTCACTTGGAGCCGGACTCTATAGCGACATTTTTTTTATAGCGTTTAAACTTCCCAATCTTTTTCGTCGCATTTTTGCCGAAGGTGCTTTTACCCAAACTTTCATACCTGCTTTTGCACGGAGCCGCAATAAAGCTCTCTTTAGTACTTACATTTTTACACTCTTTTTTGGCGTCGTTGTACTCCTTGGCATCCTTGTTACGCTCTTTTCAGAACCAGCAACCCGTCTTATAGCCATTGGATTCAGTGAAAAAACCATACAAATCGCCGCTCCTTACGTTGCTATCAATTTTTGGTATTTGCCACTCATTTTTAGCGTGACGTTTCTGGCGGCTTTATTACAGTACCGGCACCACTTTGCCACGACGGCATTTGCAACCTCTTTACTCAACCTCGCTCTTATAGCCGCTTTATGGCTTAGCAAAGGGTTGCAGGAGAGTCAAATCGTTCTTTATTTGAGTTATGCTGTTTTAATAGGTGGAACTCTACAACTTCTTTTGCATGTAGTGATGATAAAAAAGCTAGGGTTGTGCAAACTACTTACAGGAGGTTTTTTTCATTTTTTTCACAAAAAGCATCTTATCCAATCAGAGATCAAAAAGTTCAAAAAAGAGTTTTTCCCGGCCATCTGGGGTAACTCTACACCTCAGCTGAGTGCCTTTTTGGATACTTGGCTTGCTTCTTTTCTTACACTTGGCACCATAAGCTACCTCTACTATGCCAACCGGGTGTTTCAACTCCCACTTGCACTTTTTGCTATAGCGACCTCCGTTGCTCTTTTTCCAAAAGTAAGCCGCTTTTTAAAAAATGCAAAGATTGAAGAAGCACTTTTTATGATGAAGCGTGCATTTTGGCTACTGGCATTTGTTCTTGGAGCAAGCACGCTTGTCGGGGTACTACTGAGTGAAGAGATTGTCACACTTTTGTTTCAAAGGGGCGCATTCGATGCATTCGATGCAAGAAACACTGCCGATGTTTTGCGCATGTATCTACTGGGATTGCTTCCTTTTGGTCTTGGAAAACTCTTTTCACTTTGGATATACGCTTCACAAAATCAGATAAAAGCGGCAAAGATAGCCTCTTTGGCACTAGGAAGCAACATACTTTTTTCACTTCTTCTGATTTTTCCCTACGGAGCAAGCGGTCTGGCACTTGCAAGCAGCATAGGAGGCTTTGTCTCCTTTTGGCTTACACTCAAACATTTCGGACTCAAACACTTTCTCTCCTTTTTGCATCCTCGCATTCTTGCATTGTGGCTTTTGTCCATGACTATTTTAGCTATAATTACACTGATTTTCAAACATTTCATTCACGACTACATCTATTAGAGGAACAGCTGTGTATATCTACGACACTTCCAAAAAAGAAAAACGACGATTCACTCCACTCAAAGAGGGAGAAGTGAGTCTTTATGTATGCGGTCCTACCGTCTATGACGATGCCCATCTCGGACATGCAAAATCGGCTTTGACCTTTGATTTACTCAATCGTGTGCTCCAAGCCAACGGATACAAAGTTCGCTATGCAAGAAATATTACCGACATTGACGATAAAATTATCAAAAAATCTCTTGAAACAAAAGAACCAATAAGTAATATAACCGCTTTTTATACCAAACGTTTTCATGCAGACATGGCTCAGCTCGGTGTTTTACCGCCGAGTATAGAACCAAAAGCGACCGAGAATCTGGATGCTATGTTTGCTCTTATTTCTAAACTACTACAAAACGGATGCGCCTATAAAACGGCATCGGGAGACATCTACTTCGATACCGCCAAAGATCCAAAATATCTCTCGCTTTCTCAGCGAAAACAAGAAGAAGAGCAAAAACAGCAACGCATAGAGAAAAACGAAGCCAAAAAAAACAGTGCCGATTTCGCTCTTTGGAAAGCGGTGGACGACCTTGCTTTTGAGAGTCCTTTTGGCAAAGGGCGACCGGGCTGGCATCTAGAATGCAGCGCTATGATTCATAAGCATTTGGCTTATAGAGATGAAGCGTTTGAAATAGACATTCACGGTGGAGGAGCCGATTTGCTCTTTCCCCACCATGAAAATGAAGCCGCCCAGACACGCTGTGCCGAACACAAAGAGCTTGCAGCATACTGGATGCATAATGGTTTTGTACGTGTCAATGGAGAAAAGATGAGCAAAAGTCTTGGCAACAGCTTCTTTTTAAAAGATGCTCTCAAACTCTATGACGGGGAAGTTTTGCGCTTTTATCTGCTCTCCACACACTACCGAAGCGATTTCAACTTCTCAACGCAAGATTTAGAAAACGCAAAAAAACGGCTCGATAAACTCTACCGTCTTAAAAAGCGACTTTTTGGTCTCCCGGAGCAAGACGCACTGCAAACCCCTTTTAAAACCCAGCTTCTTAAAGCATTGAGTGACGATTTAAATGTCTCCAAAGCACTCAGTCTTATAGATGAGTTCATAACCCAGACAAACGAAACTCTAGATACTCCAGGAAAACACAAACAACTCAAAAAAGAGGCATCGGCAAATCTTGCTTATATCGCCGATATATTGGGATTTGGCGTTCAAAACCCCTACAGTTACTTCCAAAGAGGTATAGATGAAGCTACCAAAGAGGAGATAGAACAGCTCATTCAACAACGAAATGAAGCCAAAAAATCGAAAAACTTTGAAGAAGCGGATGCTTTAAGAGATAAAATTCTCGCACACGGTGTATCGATCATGGATACGCCGCAAGGAACGTTTTGGGAAAAAGCATGAGAGATATAACACCTGTAAAAAAAGAGCTTCTTGCCAATTCAGAGGATCTAGATGCTGAGTTTCGCCGTCTTTTTCACGGCCGCGGTGGATGCTGGGAGGAGTGGCGCAGCGTAACGATGGACTCTATTGACAATGTTTTGTTTGTGCAGCTCTTTTTTGATTTGGAGATGGAAGATCAAAAAAATCTTGTAGATATGCTTACAAATTACATGCAAAACTCAAGACATAATACCCTCGTTCTTAAACGCCGCTACCAAAGAGGAGCTCCAAGCGAAGTGCTCGTAGGAGAACTCACAGGCAGTGAAGTAGCCATCGAAAATCAAATGAAATTCCACCTCAATCTTCTTGCAAATCAAAACACAGGCTACTTTGGCGATATGAAAAACGGACGAGCCTACATTGAAAGCATTGCCAAAGGCAAAAGAGTACTCAATCTTTTTAGCTACACTTGCGGCTTTTCACTTTTTGCACGAAGAGGCGGTGCTGCAGAAGTTGTCAATGTGGACATGAGCAAAGGCGCTTTGGCTACAGGGATGAAAAATCACGCTCTAAACGATCTTGAAACAAGAGGCATCTCTTTTTTGCCTTATAACATTCTCAAATCTTTTGCAAAACTCAAAAAAAGAGCTCCTTTTGACATCATTATTATCGATCCGCCTACATTTCAAAAAGGAAGCTTCGAAGCGGAAAATGACTATAGAAAAATCATTCAAAAACTTCCACAGCTCGCAAGCTCGGAGTGTACACTTCTTGCATGTCTCAATTCACCCGATCTCGATGAAAATTTTTTAACAAATCAGATAAAAGAGCTTGCACCGAGTTTTCATTTTGAAAAGCGTCTGCCCAATGTCAAAGAGTTCAAAAGCTTAGACGAATCAAGAAGCTTAAAAAATTTAGTTTTCAAAAGAGAACTTTAAGTATAATCACATCGAAAGAAAATAAAAAGGAGAAGTTATATGTACAGATTGTCACTAGAGAAAAAATGCGGATGCGCAAAGAAAGATCCGACACTGGATGAAAAGCTCGCTCAAACATTCAGCGACAAAAAAGAGGCAGAGTTTGCAGCGCTCAAGCTTGTCAACCATATGAATGCATCATGGTGTAAAAAACACAGATTTTATGTCAACGAAGAGGGCGAAGAGATGCAAATCGTTATGGAAATGTCCTGCCCGAACGAACCAAAGTAAAAGGAGAAATAAAAATGAAAAAAACACTACTCATAGCAGCAGTAGCGGCGTCCATGCTTCAGGCTGCTCCTAGCCAAGATATACAAACGGCGAACAAAGTGGCAAAAGAGTTGCTAAAAACACTTGGAGGCAATCTCAAAAAGCATCTAAAAACAAAAGGACCCATCGATGCTTTGGAGTTTTGCAGCACGCATGCCTATACGCTGACTCAACAAGTAAGCGATAAATTCGGTAAACAAATCGATGTCAAACGTATCTCTTTGCAACCAAGAAATCCGGCAAACACGCCAAACAAAGAGGAGGCGGAAATTCTTCGATCGATGGAAAAAAAGCTTCAATCAGGAGCAAAACCAAAGCCGGTAGTCATTTCTAAAAAAGATGAAACCATCGTCTACAAACCTTTGGTCATCCAAAAAAAAGCCTGTCTGATCTGCCATGGCGATATAGAAAAAAATCCTAAACTAGCTCAAAAAATAAAAGATATTTATCCATCTGATAAAGCGACCGGATACAAAATGGGAGACTTACGAGGAGCGATCGTCGTAACGATCAAAAAAGAAAAATAAGGGCACTGCCCTTATTTTAAACTACAGACGTACGTAGTTTACGCCCAAACACGCATCAAGTGCTGCAAGCTCTTCAAGTGCTTTATGTGGAACTTCAGTATCTACTAAAATAACTGCTAACGCTTCATTTTTCTCATTTCGTGCAAGAGAAAAATCGGAAATATTGACACTGTTTTCTGCCAAAATCGTTCCAACAGAACCTATAACACCCGGTACATCCGTGTTTTTAAACAGAATCATATCGCCTTTGAGTGCTACTTCTATGTCAAAACCGTCCAAAGAGACGATTCGCTCTTTTCCGTCATCGAAAATCGTCGCTGCTATTGTCGTTGTCTGACCATCTGTAGTTGTCATCTTTACCTTGATAAGATTTTTATACACAGAAGAATCACCCAACTCCTCCGTCTCTATTTTGATACCTTTTTCTTCAGCAATGAAGTCTGCATTGACATA
>JALWLR010000254.1 GCA_027084065.1 Helicobacteraceae bacterium
CATCAAAACCACTTCAAAGCAAACAATGAGGATGAAGAGGAGTCTCCTCCAGACCTCCAAGAGCTACTTCCTCAGCCGCTAGTAGCGACAAAGAAGCCCTGCCACTGCAACGCCTACTTTGCACATCTAAGCCGGCTTATGGTTCTTTTGAATCACTACATTCCACGATGTCCCTACTACACTACCTACTTCGCCTTTAGGCGTACCGGTGTACATCCACCTCTTTTTGCATAACCAATCCAAATCATCACTAAAACAAAAAAAAGAAAAAAAACATAAGGATAGAACTATGCAAAAAAACTGGGTAACAGGATTTCCCCGCATTGGAGAACAAAGAGAACTTAAAAAGGCACTTGAAGCCTACTGGAGCGGTAAAAGTGACTTTGATTCAGTCATATCTACAGCCAAGGAGCTTAAAAAGCGACACTGGAACTACCAAAAAGAAACTGGTATGGGCTACATCTCCTGTAACGACTTCAGTCTTTATGATACGATGCTCGATATGGCGCTAACTCTTGGAGCGATTCCTCAAAGATTTCGCCACATGCAAAACGAAGAGCTCTACTTCGCAATGGCACGTGGAACTCAAAATGCCGTAGCGATGGAGATGACAAAGTGGTTCAACACAAACTACCACTATATCGTCCCGGAACTCTCACCCGCAGATGACTACAAACTCGATGCGACAAAAATCATCGAAGAGTACAAAGAGGCAAAGTCTGCCGGTATCACACCAAAGATCAACATCATAGGTCCGCTTACCTTTCTCTCTCTTTCTAAAAGAGTCGACCGGGGAGATACATTTGAGCTTTATGACAAGATCGTGCCAATCTATGAAGAGCTGCTTGAAACTATAGGTACGCTCGATAATGAAGTCGTAGTGCAAATAGATGAGCCGATATTTGTCAAAGATGTTACACCAAAGCAGCTAAGCCTTATCAAGCCAACCTACGACAAACTCTGTGCAGCCGCACCAAATGTCAAAATAGCCATTCAGACCTACTTTGAAAGTGCGGTTGAAGCTGTCAAAGTCTTTGTCTATACACCTGTGTGGGCGATAGGGCTTGATTTTGTCTATGGAGAAGAGAACTTTAGAGTTCTTGATGAACTTGCCAAGAGCAATAAGCTGCTAATCGCAGGCGTAATTGACGGGAGAAATATCTGGAAAAGCGATATAGATTACAAAAAAGAGCTGTTGGAGCAAATAGCACAGAAGTTTCCAAAAGAGCGCATCATTGTCGCTACTTCCTGCTCACTTCTGCATGTACCCTATACTCTCAAATATGAAGAGAAGATGGATAGTGAGATCAAAAACTGGCTAAGCTACGCGCTTGAAAAGCTGGATGAACTGAGCCTTTTAAGTAAACTCTTTTTCGATGAAAAACTAAACGAAGAGGAACAAGCCCTCCTTACATCCAACAAAGCAGCCTGCCTCTCTCGTAAAAGCTCGCCACTCATCCATGATAAAGTCGTTCAAAACCGAATCCAAAAGATCAACAAATGGGAACGAGCCGACCGCTTCGAAGATCGCATAAAAGTACAACACAAAGTGCTGCGCTACAAACCGCTTGCTACAACCACCATAGGCAGCTTTCCACAGACACCGGAAGTACGTAAGGCAAGACGCGATTACAAGAGTGGTACTATTACCGAGGAGCAGTACAAACAAAAGATGTGCGAGTACATCGACAAGTGTATAGCCTGCCAGGAGGAGTGCGGTCTGGAGATACTCGTTCATGGCGAGCCTGAGCGTAACGATATGGTCGAGTACTTTGGCGAACAGCTAAAAGGCTATGGCTTTAGTCAAAACGGCTGGGTTCAGAGCTATGGAAGCCGCTGTGTAAAGCCACCTTTCATTTATGGCGATATAAGCCGTCCAAAACCGATGACGGTGGAGTGGATTACCTACGCCCAAAGCAAAACAGAAAAAATAATGAAAGGTATGCTAACAGGCCCTGTAACCATCCTTAACTGGTCGTTTGTGCGTGATGATATGCCGCGAAGCGAAGTCTCCAAACAGATAGCACTCTCTATAGCGGACGAGGTCGATGACTTGCAAAATGCGGGCATCAAGATCATCCAGGTCGATGAAGCGGCATTCAAAGAGGGGTATCCGCTCAAAAGCTCCAAAATATCAGAGTATGAGCGCTGGGCAGTACGCGACTTTAAACTCTGCGTCGCACCTGCAAAAAAAGAAACACAAATCCACACCCATATGTGCTACAGTGAGTTCAACGACATCATCAAAACCATAGAAGCGATGGATGCCGATGTCATCTCCATCGAGACAGCCAGAAGCGGCAACGAACTGCTTAAAGTTTTTGCAAAATCGGGCTACAAACAAGAAGTTGGACCCGGAGTGTATGACATACACTCGCCACGTATCCCAAGCGTTGAAGAGATAGTCAAACAGATCGAACTGCTGCTGGAAGTCCTTCCAAAAGATCAGCTTTGGATCAACCCCGACTGTGGTTTGAAAACCCGCAAATGGGAAGAGGTCATTCCAAGTTTGAAAAATATGGTTGAAGCGGTATCAATAGTGCGAGCGAAGTTAAACGCATAGCCCTTTGGGGTTATGCTATAA
>JALWLR010000255.1 GCA_027084065.1 Helicobacteraceae bacterium
ATCAGGGACACACTTGCATAAATGTCACTCGTATTATACTAAATTACACAAAAGTGCCCTCAAGTATGATGAAGTGTTTGTCATTCACGGCGGCATTTAGCAGCCTCTCCTCAAACTTGCTTATAGCCTTTTTACTCTTGAGGTATTCGATAGTATCAATCCCAGTAAAATTGATGATAGCCGTATCACCCATCACAAAAAGAGGTGGGGCGCTCAATTTGCGCCTCAACTTCGCCAAAAGGATTTGAAAAAGAGTCTTTTCGTCAAATTTGTGACGGAGCTTATCGACTGGCTCATTCGCCTTGATTTTGACTTTAACTGTTTTGCTCTTCATCGATAAACTCCACTATTACCTTTTGTGGCTCGCTTTGCTGGGTCACCTCGTATTTTTCCGTATAGCCACGATGCTTCGCTTTGGTCTTGAGAAAAAAGATGATAGCGGTCACATCTCCCGCTTGGATCTTCTCAAAAAGCTTATCTTCCACGCTGTCGATTACCGCCTCTTTGATATTGTCTATCTCTTGGGCAAAGTCCTCACGGAGTTTGTACCAATTGTAAAAAGTGGTTCGCCCTATGCCGATGGCTTCGCATGTTTTGGAGACGTTACCACTCTTTTTGAAGTGCTCTATAAAAAGCTTTTGCTTTTTTGTCATCTTTAACCCTTGAATGTCTTGGACTGTATCTGTAGCGCTACCTCTTCATTGAGTCCTTGCACCTCATACTCTCGTATCTCATCAAGTAGGCGCTTCTCAAACTCCATAAGCTCGTGTTGCGCGGCAATGCCCTCCACTATATCTGAGGTGTATTCCATATCGATGCGTGGAGCTATATCCTCAATAAGCCCGCTATCAGCTAAAACAAGGGCAATTTTGAGGAGATTGTCGTTACGCTTTTGAAATATATCAAGCTTGCCACTTTTGATCTCTTTGTATACTATCTCAATGATGGCTTTTTGCTCTTCTTTGAGCGGCTCTTTGCGTAGCTGCACGCTTTTTAGCTGCTCTTTGAGCTTTTTGCTCTCCAATTCCCTAAGCTGGATGCTCTTTTGAATGCTTTGCGTGAGTTTTTGGGTGTATTCTTTGCCTTTTTGATACTTGAGCAGCGTTTTTGCCTCATCGTTTAGCGTAGGATCGTTTTGGATGGCCTCTATTGTGCTATCCAGCGCCTCGGAGGTGATAGCCACCTCTTGGCGAATGCTCTCGCTTGCATAAGGATACTTATCCAGCTGAGCAAACTCTTTGAGCTTCATGGCTTACCTTTAATTGGTGATGATAGCCACATATTTCTGCTTTTTAGCCTCCATTTTCATCACCCAATTGGACGCTTTTTGCAAATCTGCAAATGTTGGGCTTGGCTGCGCAAGCGTTCCCTCAAAACTCCATCCTACTGGATGCAATACGAAGCCACGCCTTGAGATAACTTGTGTCTCACCGCTGCCATATCCCGTGCGTGGATCTTTGTAAATTTCAAGAGGAGGCAAGTTACCGCTCAGCTCTTTATTGGCATAGGCAAAAAGTCCTCTTTGAGCAATAACGGATAGATACTTGGTTTTATTGCTGCCTTGGATTGTAGGCATCAAATCATTGACAATCACCCTAAACTTGCCATAAAACGGCACTGGCTTAAGCGCTGGGTTCTGGCTTGGAATTACCATTTCAATAAGGTCTTGCTCTTTGAGATCTTTATAGACTTTTGAGTGCACAAAGAGAAAATCAAACTTATCTTGCTGGTCTCCCTGCTTTGCGATAGCCTCCAAGATTATCGATGGCGATAGCTTGACATCTGCTGTAGTGTCCGTGCTATCATTGGCCACATCGTGAAGCAGCTCTGTAGATTTTTGCGCAAAAGTGTTTAAGATTGCCGACGCTCTATTCTGCAAATTTCTACCCTAGTAATTTTTAATATAATTTACCACTTTGTTGAGTCGACACGCCGCTGCCAGCTTATTCAGCTAGATTATGGCCTTCCTAAGCCTTTTACCTATACGCGTGGTGCAATCTTCAGCTTTTATTTGCTCAAAAAAACCTTTTTAACGATGACAAATGACAAAATAAAAATGCGTAGTAATTTTGATCTTATCTCTTTTATAAGATGTTTTAGTGTCCTAGTAGGTTCTGGCTGGCTTTTAGATGTTTAGGGGGTGGGGTGGTCAGTAGAGCTGCACAATCACACTATTTGCAAAGTTAAAAAATGGTGTTGACGATGCAAGTAAAACCTATGAAATGGAAAATAGTTATTGTCAACTCGTATGGCTTCACCTGCGCTTTAAAGGTTACATATTAAGAACGACATTTTTTTTCTACTCTCAAAGGGTTACAAAGATTACCATTGAAGAGGCGGGTCATTCTTTCCACATAATTTTTGGCAACTTATATTGCAGGGGTATAGAGGCTCCAACCATCAATTTTGGCTTTTTTGCTGACTTCATTGTGAAAAACACCATAGTCTTTTACTATGGCTCTTATAGACATATCACTACCCTCGTATAGTTCTTTTATGCTATCCCATTTAATCTGTTTCAACCCCACCCCTTCGTTTTAGAGTTTGTTAAAAATTGTGGGCTCGCGCGGTCGCGGGGATTTACCTATAAAATTTCAACCCCACCCCTCCCTTTTCGCGGCTGTCTTGCGTGCGTGGCAACTATGGCGTAGCGCCTCCAGGTTTTCGAGTGCATATGGGTCTCCACCATCTTTAAGCTCTTCGATGTTATCCACCATGTAAGCCAAAGTGATGCGTCCCTCTCGCCTATACTACTGGCACAACCCACCATCTCGATGCATAACAGACTGCACACTTTTCGCCATTTATGCAATTTATAAATCTTTTTGCTATTTGAATCTCGTTTTTTTGTGTTGTATGCTTTTGCTTTTTTTTCGCACATCTCGCATTTATCCACATAGTTCAGACGATGCTTTTAAAAAATATGCTTCATCATACAAACTCTAATTCACCTTTGCTAAATAGAGCAGCCAATCGTTCTGGGGTTAATCTGTATAGTTTACCATCATCTGCTACAAATACCTTTTCATCATCTTTATATGTCCCTATCATCCAATTATCTTGGACTTTAACTTTTAATCGTTTTGGCATATAAGAGTGATAAACTTCATTTTTTAAAAAATTAGGCATATTGTATTTTTTTCTTACTGATGGATCATGTAGATAAAGTACTATAGCTCTTTTTAGGCTTTCATAGTTTATACTATCTTTTATCTTTTTCCATTCTTTGAAAGCTTCTTTTTTATTTCCTGCATATGTTGAAATTACTCGGTAAATAGAATAGAGTTCATTGAATTTTTTGTCTAGCTTTTGTATTATATTATTATCATCATCATATATATTATTTATTACTTGGTTCGTTTTTCGTTCGCTCTCAGTGTTAGGATTTACGCTTTCTCGGTATTTATGAGCTTTATAATCGTTCGTTTTTCGTTCGCTTTTTTTTGAGGTTTTTTTGGGAATATTGATATTATTTTCTAGTTCTAAAAAATTTTTCTGATGCCAATATTGTAAAAATAATTCAGCCTCTTTAGTAAATTCAATGATCCATTTATGTGCGGTGCTTTTTGCCAATCCCCATAAATCTGCATAAAATGCTACAGAATTAATATGCCCCATTTCCATATCATGCCAATATATCAAAAAGGCCATAGATTTTTTTCTTCCTTTTTTACCTTTTTGATTCAATTCATTTACATAATCAATAGGATAAAGTCGATAATATAATCTTGTTTTTATAACTTCAGTATCCTCCCTCAGTTTCATTAATCACAACTCCTTCAGTTCCTCTATTAAGTTTATTACTTTTATTTTCATACCATATACATCATGCGACCGCTCGATAATGATCTTGTCACAATTTTTCTCTATCTTTGCAATAGCTTCCTGTAAAGGCTTGATTGCACTTTTGAGATATTTTTTCGCTTTTTCTCTCTCATCCTGCCATTTTTGCTTATTCGCTTTCTCGGCCTCTATGTACTGCTGAAGTGGTAGCATCACATTCTTATTAAACTCCTCTTGAAGCTCTTTAGAGGGCTCATCTCCGATATATCGAGTAGCAAGCATCTTAAGCATCACCCAATGGTCATAGATTCCGCTTGGTTTGGAGAGATGATGCTTCGTTAGAGAGTCTGTATCCAGATTCTTTACAAACTCTCTAATGCCAAAAGCATCCAAAAACATCTGAAAATTACCTTCACAAGCTCCGTACATCCATGCGCTCATGATCTCTCTTGGGATTTTATTGATAATTCTATCACCATATATCCCACTCTCCTCTATCGCCTCTACTATAGGCTCAAACTCTCGCTTCACTTCGCTTAAGCTTTTACCAGAGATAATTGCGATATCTTTCATTTTCAATGCATATTCGACGTTTTTCATACTTCTCTCCCTTAATCCAATTTTTTTAGTTCTGCTACTATCTTTTTGGCTTTTTGGTAGTTATCCTTGTCTAATACACTGATTATGCTCTTATTCATGATATTGAAAAGCTCCATAGCCTTTATCGTAACAATTTGATATTTCGCCCTTCTATTCCCTCCGCTCACTTTATCGAGCTTTTCCCAATAAGACAATGCACCACATGGCCAAAAATCTGGAGCAGCGTCATTAGCCATCAAACCAAGAGAATTAAGTTGATCATCCAATACTGTCCCATTCGGATTGTAGTGCCTCGCTCTTCTGTCCAAATCTAAAAGAGCTAAGATATACTTTTCTCTATCACGATAAATTTTTGGATCTATGTGAGGAGCCAACTCTTTCTCTCTCTGCTTGAAATCATCGTATATCCTAATTGCTCTTTCAAAGAAACGGACTAGTTCAACATGTAACATCGTGATATCCTTTCAATGATTTGTTTGTCAGATTTGTTTGTCCAAATAAAGCATTCAATGTGAATGTGGCCTATGGTTGCGTCCATTAAATACATTTATCATATTCACATATTTTAGGCACTTTTTACAGACCCAATTAGGCCCCAAAAGGCCTTGGCTATCTCCATATCGTCACACTCATCCTTGTCTATAAGTTCTTTGATCTCCAGGTAGGTATCGGACTCCGATAAAAAACTCATCAGTATCCGCTCATAAGAAAGTCCGGTAGCCTGTTTCACTCTCTCAAATAAAATCACCACATCATCTTTGAGATATGGCCGAAATCTGATTTTGTTTTGCATGGTGTGTCTCATACACTATCCTTTTGCTATTATTATCTTCAAAGACTCTTATCGGTACTATGAGAATTGTATAGTGTAATTTCATTATCAATTCTTCTTTACATCAGGGGATTTATCCCCTCATTTATAAAAAATTTTTAACCTACATTTCGAGCTTTTTGAGAAGCACTTTCCCACTCTTCACCAATTATTTTAATCCTCGCTTCTTAATTGTCTTTGCTGTTGTATGGCCAACTTAAATAGCTCATTAATTCGTTTGCCATGATGGTGTAACAAATCGCACAAATAGCTAATTGTCGGTGTTAAATGATCTTCTGACTCTAATAATCTTCCAACAGCATATAAAAGAGTTTCTATATGCTCTAATGCATACACATCTTTTTCATATTCAAAAACATTCTCATTTTTCATCATTTACCTCCTTATGCCAAGAGACTGTACTACAACACAATTTAGCCTCTTTGAGTGGTATTTGGCGGTATTCGTGGATAAGCACCACGATATCGTCTCCCCAGCCGCTGCCAAAGTCCTTGATGTAGCCATCCCTCCTGATAGAGGCCGATGGCGTGCTGTCATCGGGTCGTAAGCGAAACATGAAGTTACGATTGACCCTATACCCCAATGCTTCCAGCATAGGCCTAACCTTATCCCTGTCGAGGCTCTCTTTTATCTGGGCTCTAAGCTGTTTAAGATCCATCGCTTGCCTCCTAATCTATTGGAATTTCTATTTTCTCTAAGTCATCTTCTGTTTCATCGCTCTCGATTTCAAAAATCTTTGTAGTGGCTTTTTCAAGCGTTTCGTGCATTTGCAAGAGCATGAATGATAAAAGCTCTATGTTTTCACCATTTTGCACTTGCTGAGCCATGAGCTTTAATACTTGCGCTACAAACTCGATATCCGCTCTTGTTTCGATGAGTTCCTGTAGGTTGTTAGTTCTCATTGGTTACCTCCTTGTGATTGATTAGATTTTTTCTCTTCTGTCTCCGTTAAGCGAAAGTAGTTATCGTGCACCTTGTGATTGAGTGCAGCAAATTTCTCTCTCGTATCGACGCAAATCTCATCGAGCTTCTTTATGGCATCGTGTACCCGATAAAACTCGTCCAGCAGGTTCTCAGCAGCCCAGTGGTACTTATGCCTAAAGAAGTTGACCTCGCTTTTGGCCTCCATGAGCCTCACCTCATCCGATACCATCTCCAGCTTGGCCTTAAGCTCCTCGTTCTCTTTTTGCAGCTGTTCATAGTCTGCAAGTCGCTCCAGCAGCTCGTCTATGAGCTCCTGCTTTGCCTGGCACTCTTCTGTCAAGGTGTTCACCTCATCCTTTAAGAGGATATTCTCCTCTTGCAGCTCTACGATTCTGGCCAGTGCTTCTGACTTTTTCATTGGGTCTCCTTTCTTTCCCGATATGGGTTGAGTTGGTTGGTTTTAGTGGGAGCGTAGCAACGTAGCACCCCTTATAGGGGTGTGCTACGCTTCGCTACGCCTAACACTCTAAAACTCTTTTTTGCTACGCCTTGCTTCGTTATTCTTAAAACTCCCAAATTAAGGGACTTTATGCGTAGCTTTTTGAAAGCGCTACGCTTAGTTACGCTATGCTTCGCCTTAATACTCGATATTTTTATCAATGTCCCGCTTCGCCCAAAAGTAATCATCGTAAAAATCTATCTCACCAATACTCTGCAAATCTTTTTTTAGCTTGTTATAAGCTGCTCTTTTACTCGCTTGGCTATCCGACTCATACAACTTATAAAACTCCTCCCTCACATACTCAGCCCGTGCACCTCTTCCCTCACGGATACCAAAGCGATCCTTGATCTCTTTTGGCAACTCCTCGCCCTTTTCCTTAACGGCTATACGCAAAGCTCGCATAAAAAGCTCTTGATTTTTTGTGAGCTTTTTTCTCTTTTGCTTCACCTCGCCCTTGATTCGTACTGGTACAAGCGAGGTAATCGGCTGCATTGTTTCATTATCTTCGCGATCCATATCCGTCACGTCCACTACTTCCATTTTGAAGCTCAAAGGCTCTGGCTCTTTGGCATCTTTCATCTTTGTACAAGTCATGGTTATTGTCATCTCGTCTCTTTCCACGCGATAATCTGCGTCAAGACTCGCATACCTTGCGGACGTTCCACGGCTTCGCTCTTTGTCCTTATGCCCTGTATGATGCACATACAAAATCACATCGCACAAAGGTTTGATGTAGTAGTCAAGGTTGTGAAGTATCTCACCCCACTCTTTTGCCGTATCTTCATTCGCTGGTCCCACGTTCCTATGCAATGTGTCAAATATCACCATAGAAATATCGCCGATCTCTTCCATCTCTTTGGCTGCGTTTTGCACACTCTCTTTGTCTATGAGCACCAAAGGCTGCCTTGATACATAGAAGTTTTTAGCCTCCATTTGGTAATGTTTCTGCAATGCGAGCACCCGCCACTTAAGCCCATAAAATCCCTCGCCCGCAAAGTAGATAACATTACCCTGCTTCACATCAAAGCCATGCCATTGGATACCATTGGCAACGCAGAAAGCCATATCCATCACAATAAAACTCTTGAACGTCCCGCTCTCGCCAAACACTTCTACCAGACTGCTTTTTGGTATGTAATCTTTGATGATCCACTCTGGCGGTCTTAAGTCTTGCAAAAGCTCTTGGACTGGCAAAAGAAGCCTATTTTTTTGCTCTTGCTTCTTAAGCTCCTCTTGTGCAAACTTATCTAAATTGGCTATAATGCTATTAGAGTTCGTCATATGGTGGCGTCCTTTCTATGTAGTCCTCCAGCATCCAAAAGGCTATGTCGAGACTTTCCATCGCCACAACGAAGTCGAAAAAGTCATAGCCTTTTGGGAGTTCCACATCAAAGAGAAGCTTTTGAAAATCCGCCTCGATCCCTTTGCCAAAGATTGATAAGAGCGTTTGAGATGCTTCCTTGCAGCTCTCATCGTTATCCATCAAAATAATTGGGAGCTTACCGCCTGCTTTGGCCATTATCTCGCCATACTGAGCGCTGTGCTTAAAGCCTTTGGCGATACCATCGCTTTGAAAGCCGATGTAAGGCAAATGTAAAGCCTCCATGAGCAAAATCTCCTTGATACCAAACACCACAAAGAAAAAGGCGCTATCGTCAAAATATGAGCTAATGAAGCTTTTGGGGCTGCCTTTGGCGCACCACCACTTTATATCGCCCTTGCGCTGGACGTTCACTATCTTTGGCACATCGCCATCAAAGAGAGTGATAGTGAAGCTCTTGGCTTGAGAGTCATAGCCCACCATTTTGTGCAACACTTTTTTATCTATCGTCATCTTTTTCGACTCGAAAAGCTTTTGAGGTATGAGCTTCTCGTAAAATTCGCTCATTACCTTCTCTTTGCCCTCAGCTTCAACGTATTTGGCAAAACTCTCCTGAGCCTTGCGATAGAGCTTTGTAGCGTCAAAAGTGGCTCTGCGTGGCTGCTGTGGGGTTTTTGGCTGTATCGGCTTGGCTGGCGTCGCCAAAGTATGCGTTATGCCTAGCTCCCTCGCCACCCATCGCACCGCTTCATCGAAGCTTATCCTATGATACTTTTGCAATAGATCGAAAATATCTCCTTTGAAGTCGCCCCCAAAGTCGGTAATTAGCCCATCGGGGCTGACTGACGTGGAGGGCGTGCGCTCATCTCTTAGCTTAAATTTTTTGCCTTTTACCTCATAGCCCAATATCTCCATAAGAGCTAAAATTTTCTCTTGATCTAATTGCGCTTTGACTTCATCAAGCGATAAAGTGCGGTTCTTTACTACTGCTGTCATCGCCCACCTCGCTCTTTTGTGGTATAATCTCGATGGACACATTTTTAAGTAGTTCCATCAAACTACTTGAGCCGTTGCGCTGGTCGAGGAGCGCAATGGCCAACCTTTTGAAGTCCTTGCCCTTCATCTTTATACATACGTCACTACCCTTTGCAGCAGCTTCAAACGCCACCGATATAAATCTGCCATCGCTCATTGTCACTCCTCAGTTTGCATTAACTCTTTGGATCTCTTGAGCTGTCTATCCAAAAACTCTATAAGCCACGCTCTTGGCACAAACCACTTATCACCTATTTTAATGGCTTTGAGCTCTTTGGCGTAGATAAGTTTCCTTGCCGTGTTCACATTGAGTATGCCACGCTCCTCAAGCTCTTTGAGGGGGATGTTTTGCTTTTTGGGGATGTCATAGATCTCCTCTACGGTGATGTTTAAGTCGTTCATAATGCCTCCTTTGGTAGAATGTATTATTCATTTGAATATCAAATGACAATATCATTATAACAATTACACATATGAATGTCAAATGAAAATCGTATGAAAGGAATAGGATGGAATATAATGAATTTGAGAAATGGCTAAAAGATGCAAATTTAGATATTTTGAAATTTTGTGAGAAACTTGGAATTTCTCCCCAGTCTGTTTTTAATTGGAAAAGAAGAGGCGTTCCATATTGGGTAAAGTCATGGCTAAGCAATTATATACGAATGCGAGAAGCTGTAAAACAAATGAAATTCTACCATGGAGAAATGCAAAAAATTGAAAAAGAATTAAAGGAATGTCAAAATAAATTAAGTCAGCTTTTACAAAAATATGAAGACTGCAAAGATCTAGAAAAAATTGCAATGAGTGTTTTTGTTAAGCTTTATAATCAAGGTCTTTTATCAAGTATCATTCAGGATGAAGATACGAAACAATATATATTAAATTTTTTAATAGATAAAAATCTTATAAAACATATAGATACTAATAATCATAGATTAATAGAAAAAATAGACAAAAAGTCTCCGATTTCAAAATCTTTATTACAAATTATTAAAGAGTTAAAAATCTCTGAAAATGAATTTTTTAATATTCTACATGATTTGGGATATGAATTTGATTCTGTAAATCAGCATATCCCAATAGATAAAGCGGAAGAAATAAAAACTCTTGTCCACGCAAAAAAAACTGGAATTAAAGCATTCAATTCTTTAAAAAAACCTAATGTTTTTATAGATACAGACAATAAGATAATTAGCCTCAAAGAAATTGCCGATAATTTAGAAATAAATGAAACACAAATTATTGAAATTGCAAAAAAACTTGGTATACAAGCTAATTCCCCATCACAAATGATTAGTATTAATGATATGGATAGAATATTAGATTATTTAATAATACAAAACAAAATAAAATCATTAAATTTGACAAAACAAATGTCAATTATGATGGACAAAATAGAAAAATTAGAAAATGAATTAAAACAAATTCAAGAGAAGCTCAAGAAACAAAAAGAGGATTAATATTTGCCATAGGCGGGAGGGCTCCCACCTCCTCCCTTGCCCGTTCCTCTGTTCGAGGCGGCACGGCCGGGAGACTCACCGCGTCAACTTATGGCCTTGTAATGAGATGCTGGAGGCCGGTAACCTCTCCATGCTGGTCGCAACCAGAGGCGGCACTACCGGCGGGCATAGCCCTTTCCGCCTTTCGCATCTCATTTGAGGCGGGGAGACCGTCACCCTCCCATATCGACGGCTCAAAGCCCTCGCCGGTGGCACGACGGATTATTTCCACACTCTCACCTCTTCTAAATTTTATCATAATGAGGTTTTTACCAAAAAGGGTGAAAACCTCTAACTAATAGGTAACCATTCGTTACGCTACTGAGGTGCATTTTATGCACCTCACTCACCCTTAAAGGGGAGTCACTAATCGTTACCCCATCATTTCACAATTTTGTGAAAAACTAAATCCACTTATGCTTAATCCCTTTTTTT
>JALWLR010000256.1 GCA_027084065.1 Helicobacteraceae bacterium
ACAAGCATTGAAGCAAAGGGTGTTAGAGAAGGAAATAAACACATATATTTAAAGCGATACAAAACACTCTACGACTCGGTGCGCGCTTACTACAAAAACATTGCAACAAACCCCGCCTACCAATGCTTCCGTGAGGCTCGCTACTACAGTGACGACCCCTATGAAATAGTAGCCTTGCTTCATAGATATTCGGAAAAAAAAGAGCTCTACCCAGTCGAACTGATCAAGATTATCAAACATAACAATCTCACACGATTCGATGCAAAAGAACCCTTACCCCGGTATACACCCTATAAATAAAAAAAGGCCTACATGCAGTTTTTGCATGTAGGCCTTTTAAGCATGTCAAACAACAGTGAAGCTACTTACTTCACTGCGATTGTTTTCACGCTCTCCTCTTTTTTCACTTTAGGAATGACTATTTCTAGTACACCGTTTTCGCTTTTTGCATCGATATGCTCTACATCAGCGTCTTCAGGCAATGTAAACGATCTTGTAAACTTGCCTATAGTCGTCTCGATTTTGTAGTAATCTTCCTCTTTTACCTCCTCTTTGAGCTTACGCTCACCAGAGACTGTGAGTATGTTGTCTTTGACATCTACTTTGATGTCCTCTTTTTTCACACCTGGAAGATCCACTTCAATATAGTACGCTTTTTCATCTTCGCGTGTATTTACACTTGGAGTAAAAGCATTGATTCCTTTCTCAGTTTGTACAGTCGGTACATAGTTTTGAAAAATTCTGTTTTCCAACTCTTTAATTTCTCTAAATGGGTCAAATCTTGTTACTAGCATGTTACACCTCCTAAATCTGTTTGTTATATCTGTTAGTTAGATTTTTTATATCTGGTGTAATTATAGAGGATTTTTAAAAGACAGTGTGCTACCTAGGTAGCACAACAGCTAAAAGTTCTCAAAAAAATGGGATTGAATAAACTTTTAGAATCAAAGTATAATGATTATTAGTTAATACTCTACTTTTTGTAATAATTTTTGTAAATCAAGAAGCTTTATCTGCTTTCTGGAAAGATCGATAATGCCATCTTTTTTCAGTTTTTGCAGCGTTCTGTTGACCACTTTACGGACAGAACCGACCATGGAAGCCAACTCTTCATGTGAAAGATTTTCAATTATTTTTAGTTTTGGGTTTTTTGCATTTTCATCTACATAACGCGCGAAAAGGCGAATGAGACGCTGGTAGACATCGTAGAGTGAAAGATCGACCGCAAGCTCTTCCATGTTTCTTAGCTGCTTTGCGATGTAAGGGAAAAAGAAGCGCTGAAACGCAGGCTCTTTGCTTAGAAGTTCTCGAACATCTTCGATGGGCACTTCCACAAGCTCGCTATCATCAAGTACCTCTATGAGATAGTCGCTTGGTTTTCCATCAAGCAAAGCCGTCACTTCGAACATATCTCCTGAACTCAACAGGTAGAGTATTTGCTCTTTGGATGTTTCAAAGTTTATTTGAGAAATCTTTATCTTTCCAGTTAAAATAAAATAAAAAAAACGCTCCGTGTTGAAATCACTCTCCCCCTTTTTGACAAATATACGCTTTTGCCTTTGAATAATGGGAACATGAGTCACTTCATTGAGTGTTTTTAAAATGGGTTGATTGTCAATCGTTGCGTGCATCCCTATCCTTTTTTAAAACCTGTTGCAGCATCCATGGCCATGGGCCAAAACCACTTTGCGCATTGATATGTCCCGCATTTTTCAAAAATATAGGCTCTATATCAAGTACTTGAGCAAGCTGTTTAGCCTCCTCTTTTTGCATGTATGGATCGTTATCGGAAATGATAAGATGCACTCTCTTTGCATGAAGATCTTCCGGAGCACTCACTGGGAAAAAAGTTTGCAGCTCTTCTATACTGCACTCCAATGACGGCGGCGCAACCAAAAAGAGCTCTTTGAGTTTCTCTTCTACCAACCCTTCATTACAAAGATGAAACCACAATGTGTTTGCCAAAGAGTGACAAATCAAAACATCGGGACGGAATCTTCGCAACTCTTGTATTGCCGCTTCTTTCCATACATCTAGCACAGGTGCATCGACATTGGGAAAACGAAAAAAGTCAACACATCCATACTCTTTGGCTATCTCCCCGGCAAGCCAACTTTGCCAGTGAGGAAAGTCACTACCTCCCCATCCATGCAAGAGCATCACATTCATAGGTTCTCTTTTTTATACGATTATACAAAATTATCATTAATAGTGTATAATACTCCCTATCAGCTTCAAATCTCAGTAGGAAAAAAGATGGCCGGAGTACATTTTACATTTAACAACTTTAAAGCACTTTTGGAACTCAACATAGGTATCGCGCAACGTCTTGATGAAAACAGAGCTGAGAGTTTTACGCTCTTGTATTGCGATTTTGACGAAATCGCGACACAGAGCATTACCGATTCACTCGCAACTGCACTTCGCCAGTCCGACTCCATTGCTCATTACGATACCGACTACTTTTTCGTTCTTCCTTACACGGACAAATACGGGGCGGAAGTGGTCAAGCAGATATTTGAAGATATTTTCGAGCGGGATATTCCCTACTTTATGATCAG
>JALWLR010000257.1 GCA_027084065.1 Helicobacteraceae bacterium
CCAAGTAACGAACGGTGTCCACTGACACCACTTCGCTTAATGTACCTTAACATCTCATGCGTATTTTCAAAAGAGAGCGTATAGCGGCGCAAATGATGGCGGCATTGCAAAATATTTTCTGCATGTAAAAGCAGACTCTCTTTTGTATGTAAAGGAGAAGAGATGCCTGCTGTTTCATGTAAAGTTCGAAACGTATTTGAGGTAAATATGGCCAATGCATAAGGAGTTTCAAACCGTTGAATATGCGTAAAAACTTTTTCTATATCTTGCGCCCATTGTAATGCGGAAGCGGAAAGAATGTAGTCGAATTGATACGTATAGAGATGTTCATACAGAGTATCGTTATTGAAGTCTCCATAAATACACTCAATATATGAACCTTTAGGATGTAATTCCAGCATCTTTTTTGCAAAATCAACCCCGACAAAAGAGTCTACCTCCCAATCAATTCGCTTAGCAAGCGCACCACGACCACACCCTAAATCAAGAATCCTTCTAGGCTCTCCTTTTACAAGTCCTATAAGTTCATCCGCAACCTCTTCTTGAACAATATTATGACGCTCGTAGTCAGAGGCGAATTTACTAAATTCAAAATCGATACTCATCGTTTGGTAATCAGCAAAGAGATTATAAAAATAAAAATTACAAACAATACGATTGTCGCACCGGATGGAAGAGAGAAAAAGTAAGAAAGAGTCATTCCTCCTATAACACTAAAGACCGAGAAAAGAAGTGATAGTATCATCGTAGCAAGAAAACCGCGTCGAAACTGTAAAGCGGCAGTAACGGGAATAACCATAAGCGCGCCTATAAGTAGACTCCCGACAACTCTAATAGAAAGAGAGATAATAATTGCCACAACACTTACAAGCAAAAAATTTAAAAGTCGCACGGGAATTCCGCTTACTTGAGCAACTTCTTCATCATAAGCGATAAAATACAACTTATGGGCATTTGCCAAAATGGCAACAAGTGCTATTCCTCCGACAATCACAATGGTAATTACATCCTCTTTTGAAACTGCTAAAATCGAACCAAAGAGATAGGAAAACAAAGAGGAGTTAAATGCTCCGCCGGCAGAGACTATAACAATGGCAAGCGCAAGAGAACCCGAAAGTAAAATCGAAAGCACCGCATCGGAATAGAGCTCGAAGCGGTCTCTAAGAAGTTCTATCAGCCATGCCGCAATAAGAGCAAAAAGTACCGCAATCCATAATGGATTGCTCCCTGCTACCAAAGCGACTGCAACACCGACTAAAGAAGCATGCGCAAGTGTCTCTCCAATCATCGAATATCTACGAAGGACGATAAAAGTACCGCTTATAGATGCAAGAATCGCTATAAGAATACCGGCAATAAAAGCACGCTGCATAAAATCGTACTCTAACATATATCTCCTTTACGATGATTGGCAAGCAAATGAGCCTGCACTCCGTAAAGTTTACTCATGTCTTCACAACTCAACGCCTCTTTTGGGCTGGTACAAACTTGAGCGGTTTGATTGATCGTTATCAGCTTCGTTATATCATCTGCAATAACGCCAATGTCGTGAGTAATGAAAAGAATTGTTATATGATCGTTGGTATGAAGCTCGCGCAAAAGGTCGTAAAAAATTTTTTGACTGATTATATCGACACCAGTATTTGGCTCATCCAGTATCAAAACGGAGGGATCACTTGCCAGTGCTCTTGCAATCATAACACGCTGCCTTTGTCCACCCGAAAGCTCTCCAATGAGTCGCTCACGCAGTTGCCATACACTCATCTTCTCCATCGCTTCTTGAACTTTGTTATTGTCTTCTTCATTATAAAAAGCGAAAAAGCCTTTGTTTGCCAATCTCCCCATTTTCACAATATCCAAAGCTGTTGCAGGAAAGTTTTTATCAGTCAGAGTCGCACGCTGAGGGACGTAACCGATTTTCTCCCAATTTTTGAACTGTTCAATCGGTTTACCATAAATCAGCACCTCTCCGGAAGTAGGCTTTTGCAATCCTAAAAGTGTACGAGCAAATGTTGTTTTACCACCTCCGTTTGGACCGATAATAGCAACATACTCTCCTTCAAAAATTTGTAAAGAGATATTTTTAAGAATAGTCTGATTGGCTATTTGCAAAGAGAGATTTCGAATATCGAAAATCGGCAGACTAAAGCGCATTGCACTCCAATCCGATAGCAAGATTGTGAAGATTCCTCTTCATAATCTCTTTATATCCCAAACCCTCTTTAGCCTCTTTAGCCGTCACATTCCCAAGCGGCTGAAGAACAAGCGACTGCAATCCCATCTCCTTGGCGATAGAGAG
Organism: Helicobacteraceae bacterium; assembly: GCA_027084065.1. Taxonomy (GTDB): domain Bacteria; phylum Campylobacterota; class Campylobacteria; order Campylobacterales; family Sulfurimonadaceae; genus S012-15. Next base: position 2,300 of record JALWLR010000257.1, read on the forward strand.
AAGTACGGAGTTATTTTCAAACGGTTCATAATAAATCGCTTTTGCTCCCTCTTTTTTAATTCCAGAGAGTATCGCCTCGACTGTTTTCGGGTTTGGCTGGGCATCTGGAGAGAGTCCAACGAGTGATTTTACGCTAAAGTTATAGCGTCTGGCAAGATAGGAGTAGGCATTATGATTGACATAAATAGTATGCAGTTTGCAGCTGCTTAAAGTTGCTTTGTATTGGCTATCTAGTGAAGTGAGCATTTTAAGATACTCATG
>JALWLR010000258.1 GCA_027084065.1 Helicobacteraceae bacterium
GGAAGAGCGAGTAAAAGGGCTATTTTGAATGTCTCAACTCCCAGTGAAACCAGTTTTGCTTCCATTAGCTGTTCCTTAACTCTTCATATTCAAGCGGTATCATATAATCTTCTGCTTTTATTATTGTATCATAAAAGCCGTGTTTGTAACCAAGGAAGAAAAGTTTATCGAGTGCCTGAATTTGGATAGGGCTGAGCGATATGGAGTCATCGTTTGCGTACAGCTCCAAATAGTTATCGAGTGTTTTGGCATCTATACGCACAAGGTTTCGCTCAAGCAGCATCTGACTGAGGCGCTCTTTGTGTTTGCGAGCAACATCGACCGCTTTTGTCAGAGTCCGCTCATACTCAATAGCTTTAAGAAGTGGAATGGAGCGGCTAAGAACCATGCCGCCAAGAGGCAGAGGCAGTCCGCCGCCGCTGAGTTCTTGCCAAATGTCCCACATCTCTTTTTCTACTTCGAGATCATCAGAAAATGTCAAAATACTCTCATGAATAAGCACGCCGGCATCCACTTTACCCTCTCTAACGGCATCTTCGATTTCGAGAAAATTCATATAGGTTATGCGCGCTTCGGGATAGTAGATACGAAAAAGCATCGCATTGGTCGTATGTCTGCCGCTTAAGGCTACTTTGAAGTTGCGACGCAGTTTTTTACCCTTTTGTTTGATGAGTTTTGGACCGTATCCCTCCCCAAAGCTTACGGCGGTTCGCAGCAAAGCATAGTTGTCGCGTACAAGGGGATAGAGTGCGAAACTGATAGCTGCTATTTCATACTGAGCATTCAAGACGGCTTTGTTGAGTGTTTCGATGTCCGCAGCAAGATTCTCAAAGCGTATTCCGGGCATATCGACCCAGCCAAACTTGATGGCATAGTACATGAAGATGTCATCGGCATCGGGAGAGTGGGCTATAAGCATCGTTTTCAAAAGTGTCCTTTTTGTGGCAAAAGCTGTTGCGCTATTTTAGCTACAATATCTTTAATACTCACTAAGGAGAAGCTATGGCACTGCTTATGCTTATTGTAATGAACCTTGCGGTTATGGCGTCGCTTTATATTGCCCTACTAGTGTTAAGTGCATTTTTTGGTATTCATTTCGATTCTCAAAGTATGAGTTCGCTTTTTATGATGGCGGCGTTTTTTGGATTTGGAGGGAGTTTTATCTCCTTGCTGCTTTCAAAAACGATGGCGATTCACGGTATGGGTGTCGAGCTTATCGATACACCACAAAACGAATTTGAGAAGTGGTTGCTAGATACGGTGGACAGACTCGCTTTTGATGCCGGATTAGAGATGCCTGATGTCGGTATTTTCGATGCACCGCCAAATGCTTTTGCAACGGGATGGGACAGAAACAACGCTCTTGTTGCAGTTAGTACAGGACTTATTGAAACAATGCAGCGAGATGAGATAGAGGGTGTTTTGGCACATGAAATTAGCCATGTCAAAAACGGCGATATGGTCACGATGACTTTGATGCAGGGCGTGCTCAATACCTTTGTTATTTTTCTCTCCCGTCTCATTGCGTCGATGGTAGGACGAGATCGTGAGGGTCGAATGAATTACGGTACTTATATGCTGGTTAGTTTTGCACTTGAGATGATCTTTTCACTTTTTGCAACAGCCATACTTATGTGGTTTAGTAGATGGCGGGAGTACAGAGCCGATGAGGGCGCAGTTGATTTAAGAGGTCCAAAAGGTATATACTACGCTCTTGCAAAACTCGGAAAAATTCCAAAAGAGGAGCTTGCTTTGCCTGAAAACTATAAGGCATTTGGGATTGTTGGCTTTTTGGAGACACTTTTTGCCTCTCACCCGCCTATAGAATTAAGACTGCGATATATTGAGGAGTACAGTCGTGAAAGATAGCTATTTCCTCTCTCAGCCCCATCAGCCTTTTTTTCTGCTTGCTACATTCAATGCCGTCGTTTTTATGTTGCTGTTTCTGCTAAGTTACAAAGGGGTGGTTACACCTATTGTAGATGTCGCTTTTTTGCATAGCTATTCGCTTATTTTTTTGGTATTTCTCAATGCCTTTACCGGTTTTTTATTTACGACGTTTCCCCGTTTCAATCAGACGCAGATCATAGCCAAAAGTTATTATAGTGAAGTCTTCTATGCCAACGGCATTGCGTCACTACTCTTTGCAACTGGAGTTTTTGGAACGAAACTCATTCTTCTTTCTTCCATTCTGATTGCTTTGGCTTCTCATTTTTTTATATTTTGGAAGCTTTTAGGCATCTACAAAAGCTCTAAAGTAAACGATAAAAGCGACTCTTTTTGGATACTTACTGGGATGGGATTTGGCGTTGTCGGGCATTTGCTCTTTTTGCTCTCTTTTGCATTTGCACCGTTACTTCATACTGCCGTAGGGGTGAGTGTTTTTCTCTTTTTGCTCTTTAGTGCCTTTAGTGTTGCCCAGCGGATGGTTCCTTTTTTCTCTCACTCTTTTGCACCCAAGTCGGATCGTTTCGTTTTAGGTGTGTTTGTTTTGTTTCTCATAGAGTGTGTTGGATTTGTTATTGAGAACGTTCCGCTTCGTATCGTAGTAGAAT
>JALWLR010000259.1 GCA_027084065.1 Helicobacteraceae bacterium
GCATACAATGACGGAAAAGCATAAAAATATATTTTCCTCAACATGGTACTATCATTACGATTTTACATGGTACGATTCCGATAAGCTGGTAAATGCCCAACAAACTTTTAACTCTTCAAGTAGTCTGTTGCCTTTTGGCTACACACCAAGTGGATTAATACCGGCAATCAATTACCGATATGAGGGTTTAGATGCAAATATAGTTATTGGAAAAGATCTCTATCATAAAGATAAAAGAACTTTTTTCGGTTTAGGATTGGGAGTTGGTATCTCTATTCCATGGGTAGAGAGTGACAAGGACTCTTCGAATGATGATGATTACTCTGATGATATTATGGATGCGATGAAAAAGAGTAAAACGGAGATGCTGACTTATAAACTGGGTTTGAGTATAAATTCCAGTTATGCTTTGAATGAGCATTTTATGCTCTATTTTAACGGCATGTACGCCTACCAAAATGGCTCTATGGAAAATGATTATTTAAAAAGTGAATTGAATGTCGATGGAATTTTTCAGCAGTATGATGCCGGTATAAAGTTGCAACCTTTTGCAAAAGATTATGAGACGAAATATATGACGCTCTCTCCAAGAATTTATGCCTCATTCGGGTACAGATATGTTTCATGGAAACTAAAAGATGTCGCTTTTGATGTGACAGGAGCGGGAGTAGCGCTACCTAAAAGTGACTTCGAGAGTGAGACATCCTCTTTGTATGTCGGTTTTGGGTATGACTTTTTTTAACTTTTTTTCGTTTTCTTCTTGCTTCGCTCTTTGAAAACGGAGAGTTTCCAAAGCCAGTTGACTAAAAAGTAGCCCGCTATCGAGCCAAAAACGGAGTAGAATGCAGTGCCGACATAAAGAGGGATGAAAATTTTGGAGAGGTTGTTTTTAAACCACTCCAGCGTCATCTCTACAGGTTCGGGTTGCATGCCGAGAATATAGCTGCCGGTTAGATACTCCATATAGTACATCGGAGGCATGGTTAGAGGATTGCTTAGCCAGCACATGGCAATGGCAACGGGTACGTTAAAGCGAATAAAAGGTGTAAGTGCTACCACCGCCGCCATTTGCATAGGCATGGGGATAAAGGCTATAAAAAGTCCTATAAGCACGCCGCGGGCGATCATCTTTCGGTTGGCGGCAAAATACTCACGCGGAATTTTATACTTTTTTAAAAAATCGGTAATTTTTTTATGCTGAGTCGTTTTTTTGAGTGTTCTTCGAACCATCTGTCTATGCTCTGTTTTTGCGAAATTATAGCGACTTACGTTTAAGAGGGAGTAAATATTGAAAATTTTTGTCTAATCGGTTGCATACAGCGGAGTTTGGACAAAAAACTCTACAAGCGAATCATTGTTCCACGGCACTATGGGAAGAGGGTGGATGTTGAAGTCGTTAAAGTTGTATTTACGGTATTGTACTTGCAGGTTGAGTGATGAGCCTTTTGTTAAAAAAGAGTTTGTGTTTTTATAGGCAAGATGAATTTTGTAATTTGTTTCTAGTTCATTGAAGCCGGCATTGGTAGAGTAGCGCTTGAGATTTGCATGTAGAAACAAAAGAGAAGAAAATCGATACTCAAGTTCCGTTTCAAAAACGTTGGATGCTTCTCCGTTGTCGAGTTCATTTCTCGTATATCCGCGTGTACTTGGGGTATCATCATCCAATTCAATGTAATAAAACCCAAGATAACCGTTGAGTGCAAATGTGAAGCTTTTATCTTTGAACTGCCATCCTGCACCTATGTGTTGTCGAACTTCACGCTCTATGCAGCTGACGGTGTTTTGTCTGTTGTCCATGTAGACATACCATTTCAGACTGTTGTGTTCGTTTATTTTGTAGATTTCTCCATCGATGTCGAGAAAAAAATCGAACCATACAGGGATGTGATCTTTGTCGAGTTCATCTTTGTCTCTATCTCGCAAAACTTGAGCTTTTGCCAAAAGATTGATACCCTCTTTCGATGTATGCCGTATCCATAAAGCGGCATTGAGACCAAATGTATGGGACGTACCGGATTGAATGTGAGAGGGTCTTTTTTCCGGATTTTTAATATTGTCAACGATAAAGTCGTGAACACCGGCACTCATTTCATAACTTAACCCAAAAAGCATCGATGCAAACAGTGAGGATGAAAGAAGAATTTTTACAAGGCGCATAATTTTTCTTTTGTTTTTGCAAAATTATAGCGGAAAAGCTATAATTTCATCAATGAAAGAAAAACAATTTACAGAGCTTGGACTCGATAACAGATTATTGCAAAGCATAAAAGAACTAGGGTTTGAAAAGCCTACCTACATTCAAGAGCGTACAATCCCAGTCGTACTTCAAAAAAAAGATATTTTCGCTACGGCACAGACGGGAACGGGAAAGACGGCGGCATTTGGTCTGCCTATGCTTCACAGACTCAAAAAGCATCTGCCTCAAAAGCACCGAGCACTCGTTCTTGCTCCTACAAAAGAGTTGGTACTTCAAATCAGTGAAGATCTAAAGCAGTATGCGAAGTATATGGATCTTAAAATAGCGATGATAGTAGGAGGCAAAGAGCT
>JALWLR010000260.1 GCA_027084065.1 Helicobacteraceae bacterium
AAAGATCTTTTAGCGAGTTCTATCGGTTTTTATGGAGATATTGACGGAATGATCGTGTTGATTTTTCCAAAAGAGATAGCAAAAAAAGCGTGCGAGTTGCTCATAGGAGAGGAGACGAACGACCAGGAACTCATTCTGGATGCGCTTGCGGAACTTGTCAATATTGTAGGTGGTAAACTGAAGTCGCTTCTTTCAGATGCGAAGATAGGCATCAACATCACTCTGCCAAGAACTTATGATGATATTCAAGATGTTTTGGAGGTTATTGGCGATCGTAAAGGGGTGCAGGTTGATTTAAAATTTGCAAATGAGCACTTTACCTTTTTCTTAACGAGATAGCAAGCTCAGTTTGAGTATGATTTTAGAAAAAATTAGGAAGTAGCCATGTTGGTAGCCCCAAGCATTCTTTCAGCCGATTTCGGTCATCTTGCCAGAGATGTTCAAGCCATTTGTGAAGCAGGTTGTGACTTTGTGCATGTAGATGTAATGGATGGACACTTCGTTCCAAATTTGACTATAGGACCGGTTGTTGTCAAAAGTATTGCCAAGGCAGCGAGCAAACCACTCGATATTCATTTGATGGTGGAGAACAATACCTTTTTCGTAGAGCTTTTTGCAGATATTCAACCCGAATACATCTCCTTTCATCTAGAATCGGAAAAACATCCTCATAGACTCATCCAAAAAATAAAATCATACGGTATCAAAGCCTCCATAGTGCTCAATCCTCATACACTTCCCGAAGAGGTGGAGTTTTTGCTCGAAGACCTCGATATGATTTTGCTTATGAGTGTAAACCCCGGTTTTGGAGGGCAGAGTTTCATCCCGACTGTTCTTGAAAAGATTCAGCGGCTTAAGAAGTTGCGAGATGCTCGCAATCCCAATTGTCTTATCGAGGTGGATGGCGGTGTCAGTGATAAAAATATACAGGCACTCAAAGAGGCGGGCGCGGATGTCGTGGTAGCGGGAAGTTATGTTTTCAAACATGCCTCTTTGAAAGAGGCCATCGCGTCGCTTAAAGTCTAGGAGGCGGCTGTGCGTGTCAAAATTTGCGGCATAACCTCTTATGAAGATGCGATGATTGCCATAGAGGCGGGTGCGGATGCACTTGGATTTGTCTTTTACGATAAATCTCCGCGCTATCTCTCCCCTCAAAAAGCACGTCAAATCATTGAAAAACTGCCGCCGTTTGTTGAAAAGGTGGCGCTGTTCGTTCATGAGAGCGCTGCAAGTATCAATGAAATATGTCGCTTTACAAAGGCAACGCGAGCACAGATTCATTTTGAAGCCGATGAGAGTCTCTACTCTGCACTTGAGGTTGCACCTTTGCGGGTTGTCAGGGCACAAAAAAAAGAGGATGTCTTGGAGTTTTCACAGCAATATCGTCTCGTAGATGCTTACTGTGAAGCGTATGGAGGAAGCGGTAAAAGGCTCAACCTTGAATGGTTTGAAGGTGTGGACTGCTCCAAGATCATTCTTGCAGGCGGACTGAGTCCCGAAAATGTCGAAGAGACGAAAAAGTATGGATTCTATGCTGTTGACGTAAGCAGTGGAGTTGAGTTGGAAAAAGGGGTCAAAGACCCTCAAAAAGTGAAAGATTTTATACGCCATGCCAAATAAAAATCTTCCTTTCAGTCAAAAAAGTATTATAAATCTTGCAACAAACGGTCTACATGCAGAAACGCTGCAGCGAGAACTTGAAGGTGATGTAGAGTATGAATTGGAGCTTCTTGCCGCACAAGGATTGAATCTGGTAGAAAAAGAGGCAAGATACTATTTCGAAACAAAATTCACTCCGATTGAAGATGCCTGTTTTTGCATAGTCGACATAGAAACGAACGGTTCGAAGCTTGAGAAGCATCAAATCATAGAGCTTGCGGCGGTCAAGGTAAAAAATAAAAAGATTATCGGACGTTTTGAGTCTTTGATACAGTGCGACAATATCAACGAGCATATAACGGAGATAACGGGGATCAGCGAAGCGGATACGAAAGATGCCCCTAAGCTCAAGCAAGTACTTTACGATTTTAAAAACTTTCTTGCAGATGCCGTTTTTGTTGCGCATGATGTGAAGTTCGATTATAGTTTTATATCCGGTTCATTGGAAAAAGTGGGTTTGATGCCTTTGACAAATCGTAGTCTTTGTTCTATCGATCTAGCAGAAAGAACTATCAGCTCTTTTCGATACGGGTTGAAGTATCTTAACGACTATTTGGAGCTTCATCCAGAAGCGACACATCACAGAGCGATGAGTGATGTAATAACGACATACAAGCTGTTTATAAAAAGTTTGGAAAATCTACCTGATGATATAAAGACAGTTGAGGATCTCATTGCCTTTTCCAAGCAGGGGAAAAGGCTGAAAAGACCGAAAATCGATCCTTTGGCTTAAGCCTCTTTGTAGGCACCTACTGAAGTCAATTTCTCATAACGCTTGTCAAGACGCTCTTGCAGAGGCATCTCTTGAAGTTTCTTCACTTCAGTGAGGTAGTACTCTTTGAGAGCTTTTGCCGCTCCCTCTTTGTCTCTGTGAGCTCCTA
>JALWLR010000261.1 GCA_027084065.1 Helicobacteraceae bacterium
GGTCTTAGAGCGTGTTGCATATTACAATAAGCTTCAAACACCTTTTGAGGTAGGAGAGTGGGGTGTGAGTGGAGACGAGTTTTTTAAAAAGGAGCGAAAACGGGTCTACTTTTTCGATTTGTGGAGTCTTATGCGCTGTTTTGAGCGGAGACTTCGTTTTGGCTATCTTTTTGGCGATATAACGACGGTGCCAGAACACCCCTCCTTTTTAAAAAGCCGCCCTATTCAAAAAGAGAATGCCTCCTCCATTCTTTTAAAACTCAACAGTGTGCGTCATTTTATCTTTGTAGAGGATGAGTACAGATTCGAAGATAAAATGGATAAGCTCGTATGGCGCGGAAAAGCGTATGTAGAGCATCGTCAGGAGTTTTTGAAAAGACATCATGCAAACCCTCTTTACGACATAGGACAGACCAACACAAAAGGGGATTTGAGTGTGCCGTGGCAAAAAGAGAGGCTCTCTTTGAAAGAACAACTTCGCTATAAATTCATTTTAGCCATCGAGGGTAATGACGTCGCTTCGAATTTGAAGTGGGCTCTTTCGTCGAACTCTTTGGTTTTTATGGTGCGTCCGAAGTATGAAACATGGTTTATGGAAGGAACACTCAAAGCGAATTATCACTATGTGGAGCTTAAAGAGGATTACAGCGATATGGAGGAGAAGGTACGTTACTACATGCAAAACCCTCAAGAAGCATCCACTATCATCGACAATGCACACCGGTTTGTCGACAAGTTCAAAAATGAAAAAATGGAAGAGCTTATTGGATTGCTGGTCATTGAGAAGTACTTTTTGTACTCAGGCCAAATAAAGCAGAGTGTCATAGACAAAATGGAGCTCTCATGAAAAAGACCTTAAGACGATATCTACCTTACATACTGGAGTATAAAAAAGAGTATCTGCTTATTTTGGTCGGTATTCTTTTGACGGTAACGGCAACGGCAGGGACGGCATATATCATGAAACCGATGATGGATGAGATGTTTGTGGCGAAAAATGAGGAGATGATCTACATCATACCGCCGGCACTCGTAGTGCTTTATGCACTGAAGTCGTTTGGGCGCTACATGCAAAGTGTCTATATGTCCTATGTGGGTACCCATATCATTACCCGCTTTAGAGAGATGCTTCTTGAGAAGATTCTTTTTTTAGATATGACCTTTTTGTATCTCAACCGAAGCGGAGAGCTTATTTCTCGTATAACCAACGATGTCGGCAGGGTGCAGTATTTTGTTTCGAATCTTTTGCCGGAGTTTGTCAGAGAATCTTTGACGGTGGTTACACTTGTGGGGTATGTCGTTTATTTGAACTGGAAACTGGCTGCTTTTGCGTTCATTGTCGTACCGGCTGTTGTCTACCCTCTTTATTTTATTGCCAAGAAGCTCAAAAAATATTCCCATCGTTCTCAAGAAAAATCAGCCGACATTATTGCAAAACTGAGTGAGATATTTAACAATATCGAGGTTATCAAGTCCTATTCGAGTGAAGCGGATGAGGTTGCCAAGTTCGACAAGGAGAACTGGAGATTTTTTCATATAAACATGAAAGCGGTCTATGTAGGTCAGCTTGTCTCTCCGATGCTAGAGCTCTCTGGAGCACTTGGGTTGGCTCTAATCATTTACATAGGAGGCAATGCCGTTTACAACAACGAAATGAGCGTGGGAGAGTTCATGGCGTTTTTAACGGCGGTAGGGCTTGTGTTTCGTCCGTTTAAACAGCTGGGACAGATCTATTCCAAAATTCAAGATGCCGTTGCGGCGAGTGAGCGGATTTTTGAAATTTTGGAAAAAGAGAGTCGTATACAAGATGGAAAAGAGGTTCTTGACAAACCGATTGAGCTTATAGAGTACAAAGATGTCGTACTGGAGTACGAGGGGGCGAATCTGCTTGATCATATCTCTTTTAGTGCACGCAAGGGAGAGCATATAGCACTTGTCGGGGACAGCGGCGGGGGCAAGTCCACCTTTTTGCAGATGCTGCTTCGCTACTATGATCCAAAAAGTGGAGCGATTTTCATTAACGGAAAAGATATTAAAACATACACGTTGGCATCGCTGAAGTCTCAAATTGCCTTTGTTACACAGCAAGTCTACATTGTTAACGATACCGTTGCTGCCAATGTCGCTTATGGATATGAAACTATCGACAAAGAGCGTGTTATAGAAGCTCTTAAACTTGCAAACGCCTATGATTTCGTAGAACAAATGCCTCAGGGCATTGAGACGATGCTTTTGGAAAACGGAAGCAATCTCTCCGGCGGGCAGAGACAGCGCATCGCCATTGCACGCGCGATTTATAAAAATGCTTCACTGCTGCTGTTTGACGAAGCGACAGCGGCGCTTGACAATGAGAGCGAAGCAAAAATCCAAAAAGCGCTCAAAGAGCTCTCAAGTGGGAAAATCTCCATCACGATAGCCCATCGTCTCTCTACAATCAAAGATGCAGACAGAATTTTATTTTTACGTCGTGGGAAAATCATAGCCGAGGGGAGCTATGAAACACTGCTGCAAACAAGTAAGG
>JALWLR010000262.1 GCA_027084065.1 Helicobacteraceae bacterium
CAATTTCTAAAAGCTCGCGAATCATATCGGGTTCATTCCCGTCAATCGCCATCGAAAGACCCTTTTTCAAAAACTCGTTTGGTTCGTTGTTGACATCTCCTTCAAGTGCCAAAATGCCATCTTTTCTCGCTTTTGTGGAAAACTCTACAAGTTTTTTTATAAGCTCTTGTTTATCCTCTTGTGGAGGTTTTATAGCTATCATGAAGATTTTTACGAACTGTTTCATCTGTTCGGGTTTGAAAGAGATCATAAGTGCCCCTATACTACCCCCGATAACGATCAAAACAGACGGAATGTCTATATATGGACCTATCCCCACACCCATCGCCATGGAGCCAAAAAGCAGTGCCAAAATCAGCACCAAACCGATGACCGTACCTAAATCCATACCACCTCGCTCTTAAATTTTTGACTTATGATACCACAAACTCTCTGTAATTTAAAATAATTTTTGCAAGAAAATAGTAAAATTCGAAACAACTACTCTCAAAACGGAAAAAATATGAATCAAAAAAACGTTAGCATAGTCATTCTCGCAGCCGGTAAAGGCAGCCGTATGAAATCCACTACTCCAAAAGTACTCCACAGTATTTGCGGCAAACCAATGCTTTATCACATTGTCAAAGAGGCAAAGAAAATCTCCGATGATGTCACTATAGTCATCGCATACCAAAAAGAGCGCGTCAAAGAGACAATGGAGTCTCTTTTTGCAAATCTCAACTACATAGAACAGGATGCAGAAAACTTTCCCGGCACTGGCGGTGCTTTGAAATCCTACATTCCCAAACATGACGAAGTTCTCGTTCTCAACGGAGACATGCCTCTTGTAACCGCTAAAAGCATGGAACGCTTTTTTGCATGTAAGAGTGATATAGTCATGTCTGTGTTCGACCTTGAAAATCCTGACGGTTACGGGCGTGTCGTTATAGAAAATGGCGAAGTCTGCTACATAGTCGAGCAAAAAGACGCCTCAGAAAAGGAGCTTATGGTTTCTACGGTCAATGCCGGTGTATACGCTTTTAAAAAAGAGATACTTTTAACATACGTTCCACGCCTTAGCAACGACAATGCCCAAAAAGAGTACTATCTCACAGATATTATAAAACTCGCAAAAGCGGATGGACACTCCATCTCCGCACTTTTAGTCGACGAAGAGCACTTCAAAGGAGTCAACTCCAAAAAGGATCTTGCCGAAGCGGAAGAGATCATGTGCAAAAGAATCCGCGACTACTGGATGCAACAGGGGGTAAAGATGGAGCTTCCAGCCACTATCTACATAGATTCCGACGTTTTGTTCGAAGGAGAGTGCACGGTTGAGCAAGGATGCAAGATTGTCGGTACTTCCATAATCAAAAACTCGCATATAAAAGCCCACAGTGTTGTTGAATCCAGCGAGGTTATAGACTCCGACATAGGACCGCTTGCACACATTCGACCATCGAGCAAATTGGAAAAAACCCACATAGGCAACTTCGTAGAGGTAAAAAAATCATCTTTGTACGGTGTCAAAGCAGGTCATCTCAGCTACCTAGGCGATGCAGAAATAGATGAGGGAACCAACATAGGTGCAGGAACTATTACATGCAATTACGACGGTATCAACAAGTACAAAACAAAGATAGGGAAAAACGTTTTTATAGGGAGTGATTCACAGCTTATAGCCCCGGTAACCATCGAAGATGATGTGATGGTAGCGGCAGGAACGACTGTCCCAAGCGGCACGATCAAAAGCGGAGTACTTGCCATCAGCCGCGCAAAACTTCGAACCATAGAGGGTTTTTTCAACAAGTTTTTTGAAAAAGCGAAAAAGAAATCATAAAAAGAGAGTCTTAATGAACCTACCAAACACCCTTTTAAATCAAAAAAAGATAGCCCTTGCCGTCACAGGCTCCATTGCCGCATACAAAGCGGTGGAACTTGCCCGACTCTTTTATAAAGCTGGAGCGGAGGTGCGTGTTGTGATGAGTCCTTCTGCGACAAAATTCATATCGCCTCTTACGTTCGAAGCTGCAACGTCGAACAAGGTTCTGCTTGATTCCAATGAAGACTGGAGCAGTGAACACAACCACATAGGTCTTGCCACATGGGCAGACACTATTGTCATAGCACCTGCTACGGCAAACACGATTGCCAAACTCGCTAACGCCATAGCCGACAACATTTTACTTCAGACCCTTTTGGCGTTTGATGGAAAAAAGGTCATCGCTCCCGCGGCAAATACAAATATGATTACCCACCCAATAACACAGGCAAACTTCAAAATGCTCGGCATAGCCGATTATGAATTTGTCCAAACACAAACTAAAGAGCTTGCATGTAAAACAACGGGCGACGGCGCGATGGCAGAACCGTTGGAGATATTTTACGAAACGGCAAAAATACTCTTAAACGATCCTTTCTGGGCAGATAGACGCGTCATAGTTACCGGCGGAGGTACGATAGAAAAAATAGACGAAGTACGTTACATCTCCAACTTTTCAAGTGGAAAGATGGCTTCTGCACTGGCAACGGCTCTATACC
>JALWLR010000263.1 GCA_027084065.1 Helicobacteraceae bacterium
AATGGTGAAGCACATGCAAAAGGGGGAGAAAACTCTCCGGTAATTATGATATTTGACATTAAAAAAGAGAAAAAATGATAGACATAGTCGATGCAAAATTTATAACTTCAGCACCCAATGTAAAGGCCGCACCGCCATCCCAAGAGCAAAACGAAGTCGTCTTTATGGCGCGTAGTAATGCAGGTAAAAGCTCTTTGCTCAATGCTTTGACAAACCATAAAAACCTTGCAAAGGTTTCATCGACTCCTGGAAAAACGAAGCTCATCAACTATTTTGATGTTACGTTTATGGACAGAGAGACAAAAGAGAAACTCACTGCAAAGTTTGTTGATCTTCCGGGGTTTGGTTATGCAAAGGTTTCCAAAAGTCAAAAAAGCGACTGGGAGAAAAACCTGACAGACTATATTAAAAAGCGTAAGCAAATCAAACTTTTCATACATCTTGTAGATGCGCGTCATCCCGATCTTGAAATAGACAAGGGAGTGTTCTCTTTTTTACTACAACATGCAGAACCTTCACAACAAATTTTGCAGGTATTTACAAAAATAGATAAGCTCAATCAAAAAGAGCTCAGTGCTCTCAAGCGAGCATATCCGGATGCCTTGATGGTTTCTAGTAGCAAAAAAAGAGGTATTAAAGAACTTGTAGAGATTATTTACAATGTTTTAAAAGAAGAAGAAGAAACAGAGCATGCAGAAGATTGAGTTTGACAAGGCCACACTAAAAGATATAGAGGCAATGCAGAAAATAGTGGAGCCTGAAGTCCAAAACGGCATCATTCTTCCAAGAACCAACGATGAAATAGCCACAAATATTCGTTCTTATACGCTGGCGTTTGAAGATGGTGTTCTCGTAGGATTTGCGGCACTGCACATTCATACCTCCTACCTTGCCGAAATCCGCTCACTAATTGTGCATGAGCAGTACAGAGGACGCAAAATCGGAGAGCAGCTCATACAAAAACTCCTCAAAGAAGCTGAGTCGTTAGGCGTACAAAAGGTGCTCGTACTTACTTACAAACAGAGCTTTTTTGAGCGTCTTGGTTTTTACGAGATTCCAAAAGAGTCATTGCCTGAACATAAAATCTGGGCAGACTGTATCAAATGTAAACATTTTCCCGTATGCAACGAAATATCACTTATAAAAGTTTTATAAAGTACGTTGTATGGAGTCTTTTGTTTGCTCTGTACGCCGCTCTCTCAACTGTGTATCTTTTTTTACCGCCTATGATCGGCGTACTTTTTTTACTTTTTCACTATGCACAAACAAGGAAAAACAGCCTGCTGCTTCTCTTCGTACTTATAGATGTCGTCATTCTTGAAGCTCTCAAAGGCTTTCTGGCTTTTTCCCTGCTTTTGTATTTTTTGTTACAAGAGCGCTTTATCATCCCGAAAATCAAGCAAAGTATCAATGCACGTCATCTTCGCAATTTTCTTTATGTAGCATTTAGTTATTTTGGTTACTTTCTTTTTAGCGCATTATTGGCTCAAATCTTTTTATTGCCAAGAATCGAACTCGATTTTTATATAGTTTATTATATAGTTGTGGAGTTTCTGATAGTGAGTATAGCATTATGAGAATAAAGTTCATTATAGCTCTTTTTATCTCCGTTGCCGTTGCACTGCTTGTACGAGTCTATTATCTTGCTATAGAATCCAATCATTATTATGAAAGACTCTCACTCAACAATACAATAAAAACTGAATACATCGCACCCGTACGAGGAGAAATTCTTGATAGAACGAACAGACCCGTTGCAATCAATCAGCTTGGCTTCAAAATCAAACTCAAGCCTCATCTGCGTTCAAAAAAGCACATAAAAGAGTTCAATGACGCTATAGACTATCTTTTAACACTTTTTCCAGATTTGAACAAAGAAAAAATCATAAAAAAATACAAACGAAAAGACTCCTACTACAATCATGAGTATATAGACATAGTAGATTTCATTCCCTATAAAGAGATGATGCCAAAATACTCAAAACTTCTTTTGCATAACAACATAAAAGTCGTTTCAGCTCCTAGACGTTACTACCCCTTTGGGGATATTGCCTCACATGTTATCGGCTATGTTTCCAAAGCCAACAAAAAGGAGATAGCTAAAGATCCGACTCTTGAGCTTATAGGCTATACCGGTAAAAACGGCATAGAGAAATACTACAACAAATTTTTAGAAGGCGAACCGGGCAAAAAAGTTGTTCAAGTCAATGCCAACAACCAAATCATCAAAGAACTCTCCTATACACCTCCTAAAGAGAACAGAAAACTGACTCTCAACATCGATATGGAACTTCAGCGTTACATTTCCAAACTTTTTCAAAAAAAAGCCGGTGCTGTCATTGTTATGAAAACGGATGGCTCCATTTTGGCAGCAAGTAGTTTTCCGGAGTATAATCTAAATACATTTGTTACCGGTATTTCCACAAAAGAGTGGCTCAAACTCACAACCAGTCTGGACAAGCCTTTTACAAACAAACTTATAAACGGTCTCTATCCTCCCGGTTCGACGGTAAAAATAGGTCTGGGACTCATCTACATCACTACACGCCTCTATCCTGCATGGAGTGTTTTTTGTACGGCACGTTTTCCCCTTGGAAAACGGGTTTTTCGATGCTGGAAACATGGGGGGCACGGAAAAACGAATATAGTCAAAGCCATACGTGAAAGCTGTGACGACTACTTTTACAAAGGAAGCTTGCAAGTGGGCATAAAAATCATGAGTGAAGGGCTTAAACGTATGGGACTTGGTAAAAAAACGGGAGTGGATCTACCCAACGAATTTATAGGTACCGTCCCGTCACGCGAGTGGAAAATGCGAAAATATGCTCAACCATGGTACATTGGAGAAACACTCAATACCTCCATAGGGCAGGGTAATATGCTTGTTACCCCTATGCAAATAGCCTCATTTACGGCTCTTATGGCAACCGGAAAACTTCCCGTACCCCATTTTGCAAAACTCATAGGAGATAAACCATACAACCCAAAACCAAAAGATGTACTGACATCAAAGGAAAAACGTCGCCTACCTATTATACGCAAGGCGATGATGGAAGTTTGTAACTATCCAACCGGAACAGCGACACACTATCTACATGCAAAAGTGAAAATTGCTGGAAAAACGGGAACGGCGCAGGTTATAGGGATAAAACAAGACATCAAAAAAAGGATGCTAGAACATGAACTCTCATACTACTCACGTTCACATGCTTGGTTTACTACATATGGCCCCTACAGACATCCGCAAGTTATTGTAACTGTTCTTGTGGAGCATGGCGGACACGGCGGTGCTGCCGCCGGAAGTATGGTATCTGATATTTACAACTGGCTTTTAGAGCACAAATACATCTCGCGTCGTTGAGATAAAACAAAATGCCTTCTAAGCAGCGAAGGCGTTTTGGACGAAGAGGGCGAAAATAATGAGTAAAAAGATAGCCCCGGCTTTATTGTAGAGCTTGTTTGCAAGGATGAAAAGCAGTGCAAGAGAAGCTGCGACCATTACATAAAGGTCATATTTTGAAGCTGCCAAATCGATAGTAAGTGGATTTACAAGAGCGGCACTTCCTAAAACCATCGAAAAGTTAGCGACATTCGAGCCTATGATGTTTCCTATGCTCATCTCCGCATTACCTTTTCTAGCAGCGACGATGGAGACGACAAGTTCTGGAAGACTCGTACCAAAAGCAAGCAGGAAAAGACCTATGAGCCATTCACTTACACCAAAACTGCGAGCGATGTTCGAGCCGCTTTCTACTGCAAAATTCGCTCCGCCTACCGTTAGCACAAATCCCACTGCAAGCAGCGCTATTGTAGGCAGCCACTTAAAGTGTTTTACATCGACATCATCTTCATCTATCTCTGCATTGAGAGCCTCTTTGGCGGATGTAAAAAGAAACAGCAGGTAAGAAACCATAAGCAGAAGAAAGAGCGCACCGTCAAAGCGTCCCACAACACCGTCTTGAATCATCAAAAACAAAATCACAAGAGGAATGACAATCCATGCACTGTCAAGATTGAAAAGGTCTCTTTTTGGATTCATCTTTTTCGAAAGGAGAAACACGATCCCAAGGACCAGGGTAATGTTAAAAGTCACACTCCCAATGACGTTTGCAACCGCCATATCGCTTTTATGATGATACGAAGCGACAATGGATGCCGCCATTTCAGGCAGGCTTGTCCCAAAAGCCACCAGCGTTGCGCCTATGACATAATGGGAGATGTCAAAACGCAGCGCTATTTTTTCCGACTCTTTTATGATAAAGTCAGCTCCAAATATCAAAGCCGCCATCGATACGACAAATATTGCAAAATCGATCATACTTCTTCACTCCTAACTATTAGACTGTTTGGCAGTGCAAGTGCACGAATAAGTTTCTCCTCTTCGCGACGCATTTCGCCGTTGTCTACTTCATGATCGTATCCGAGTAGATGCAGCAGTCCGTGAATGAAAAGCAAAGTGAACTCTTCATCAGGCGTATGTCCCAGGTTTTCGGCAACCTCTTCGACCTTGTCTACAGAAATGACAATAGTCCCAAGAGGAGCATTTTTCATCTTTTCATAAGGAAAACTCAAAACATCGGTCGCTTTGTCAATGCCTCTGTAGGCTTTGTTGAGTTTTTGAATTTCGGCATTGTCGGTCACGATAAGCTCAATGTTTTTTTTGGTATATTTAGAAGCTATTTTTAAAAGAAGGGCTTCGTCGGGTTGGAATTTCGTTTTATTGTCTATCTCAATCATAAACGAAATTATACCCAACGAGGCTTAAGAAGCAATTTTTTACGCAGTAATGTTAAGATTCATTCCCAATCCCGTTTGAACGGCTACTTGCTGCTGTCTTTGTTGTTGCATCTGCTCTAACTGTTTTTGTTGTTGAGCCGAATCTTCAAGAATTTTCGATATGCTGTTTTCTTGCACTTCCATCGATTTTTTTAGTGCGGTAATACCGTTTGGGGTATTTGGAGTCGTACTTGCCGATACATTCATAACGACCTCCTTTTCTTTTTTTCAATTTCTCAAATCATTATAACTTAGTTATGATAAAATTTGCTTTATGAAAACAAATTACGAAAACAAACGCGCAGTCTGCATCATAAGCGGCGGAATGGACTCCACTCTTGCGGCATATATGATGAAAGAGCGTGGATATGAGATAATTGGTCTGCATTTCAACTACGGGCAGAGAACAGAAAGAAAAGAGCTCGCATGTTTTGAGCAAATTTGTGACGCTTTGGAAGTGCAAGAGCGGTATGTACTCGATATGGACTTTTTCAAACAGCTTGGTGCTTCAGCGCTAACAGATGAAAAGATAGATGTCCCAACAGGTGGCATAGAAGAGGGGATTCCGGTAACATACGTTCCTTTTAGAAACGGGATTTTTCTTTCTATGGCGGCAGCTATTGCCGAAAAGCATGCTGCTTCGGCAATTACCATAGGTGTCGTCGAAGAGGACAGCAGTGGATATCCAGACTGTAGAGAGAGCTTTATAGAAGCTATGCAGCGTGCTATCAATCTTGGCACGAAAGAGGAGACGCACATTACTATCGAAATGCCGCTTGTACATCTTAAAAAGTCCCAAATAGTACAAAAAGCACTCCAAATGCATGTTCCTTTGGAGTTGACATGGAGCTGCTACCAAAATGAAGAGGAAGCGTGTGGCGTATGCGACAGTTGCCGTTTGCGCCTTAGAGGTTTTGAACAAGCCGGAGTGAAAGATCCAATCCCGTATACAGTTTAAAGTACTTGATATTCTTTGGATTGTCGATGGTAGGCTCAAACACAGTTACATTCAAATCGACGAGTATAAGAATATAACGCTTAAAACTCCTTACAAAAACAGAGAGCATGCGCTGAATTTATTGGAAAAAAAAGAGAAGTGGCTACGAACGAAGCTGCAAAATCTACCGGATCTAGAACCAATGGTGCATGAAGAGAGCTTCCGACTCTTTGGAGTACTGCATAGTGTAAAGAACTCGCCGCTTGAGCGCAAACTCCAACGTCTCAAAAATCCTACACCAAAAAATATCCAGCGATGCTACGATGAGTTCTACAAGGAGCAGGCACGTGCCTACATCCCTTTAAGAGTCTCGTACTTCGCCCATAAGATGAATATAGAGTTCAAAAACATTACATACAGAAAAATGAAACGGCGCTGGGGAAGTTGCTCTTGTGAAGGAACATTGACATTTAACACAAACCTGATGCAAAAAGAGGCACGCTTTATCGATGAAGTGATTGTCCATGAACTGGCACATCGTATTCATTTCAATCATTCTAAAGCGTTTCACAGGCTTGTCAAGAGCGTTTTAGAAAAACATTTTAATTTTTAAGGGGTTCTTCTTTTAACAGTTTTTTCTTCTGCATGCAGCTTTTAGAAAGATTTGCATCAAAGTAGCTGACATCGTACTTACTCGATGGCGACCAAAATACCCATCCACTTGTATTTGCATCACGTGCAGCACGTAACTCTTCAGCTATTACACAAGCATCATACCTCTTTCTAAGTTTCGAATAATCACGAAATGCTTGAATCCAGGGTCGAAGCCTATGTGGTTGTATCTTTTTGCTTGCGTTTTTTAGACTTTTAAAAATCATTTCATACGGGTGCTCTGCAGGGTAGGCATATCCCATTGTACCACATGCAAAACTGGATGGATAGAGCATGGGAGCTATGTAGTCGACATGGGGTTCAAAGTTTTCGATGGTCTGCCCGATGTTGGTATCGTTTTTGTTCCAACAAATGTTTCCATAGGTATCGACAGAGAGAAAAACGCCGTAAGGGCGTAGTCGTTTGTTTGCATATACCAAAAATGCAGCAATCGTTTTAAGCCTTTTTTCCATTGTGTTTTCATCTTGAAGTACAAGCCCCTGTTTTGCCGGAAAACGGATATAATCGAAATTTATTTCATCAAAACCCGCTTCAGCAGCGGCTACTGCGACATCTAAAGCATATTTCCACGCTTTTTGGCTAAAGGGGTCTACCCATGCTATGTTATCATGATTGCGCCAGAGTTTTTGATCTTTTTTGATGGCATATTCAGGGTTGTTGGTTGCCTGATACTCATCTTTAAAAACGACAATTCGCGCTATAAGGTAGAGATTGCGCTTTTTGAGTCTTTGTATGTACTCATCGATATGGTAAACCTGCCTATTTTTAAACGCACCGTTTTGCAAAGCCTCTTTAGAGGAGGTTTTAAACAAAATATCGCCAAACTCGTTTTTTACATCGATAACGACACTATTAATGTAAGAGGCATCTGCAAGGCTTAAAATATTTTTAAAAGTTTTTGATTTTCTATGCGCACCCCAAAATGTCAGATATACCCCATGCACCGTAAATGGCGTAAGCATATGAATCTTCTTGGAGGTGGGGTTAAATCGGTAACGTTTGTAGCCCGGTGCTACAATATGAAAAACATTTGAATCGCTTTGAAGAGTGAAGTA
This sequence comes from Helicobacteraceae bacterium, assembly GCA_027084065.1. Classification (GTDB taxonomy): domain Bacteria; phylum Campylobacterota; class Campylobacteria; order Campylobacterales; family Sulfurimonadaceae; genus S012-15. The sequence goes on from JALWLR010000263.1 coordinate 7,441, forward strand.
GCCGTTTTTTTCACTTTTTACACACTGCTTCGCATCGCAGATTTTCGCTTTTTCTACAGCTGCATTTGTTTTACCGTTTTCTATAAAACCCTCAATTGTTTTCGTTTCTGCATGTAAAACAGTGACGACAAAAAGAGAAAAAAGAAATTTTTTTTTCATGTTTACCTTACGTTTAGGAAGTATTTCAAACTGATGTCCGCATACTCTTTGGAAAGCTCAAGATGTTTGGCTATGGAAGCATACACTCTTTTAAACTCCGGATTTTTCTCACTTTGTAAAGCAATCACTCGCTCTAGCGCCTTTTTGGCAGATTCGGTAACTTCATCGGGAAATTTTCTCAGCTTCACACCATACTCTTTGAGTTTTTGCAAAGAGTGAATATTTTCATAATGAAATTTATAGGTCATATTTGCATTCATTTCACTGCTGCAGACCTCTATCATCTGTTTGTGTTCATCACCAAGACGATCCCAAAAAGCTTTGTTGAATGTCAGCTCCAAAATAGAACCCGGCTCATGCCAACCCGAGTAGTAGTAAGGAGCGACTTTGTAAAAGCCCATTTTGATGTCCAAAGCAGGACCGACCCATTCCGTGGCATCTATAACACCACGCTCAAGTGAGGTATAGATTTCTCCTGCCGGTAGAAGTACCGGATTGACACCAAGCTCCGCCATAACTTCGCCGCCAAGCCCGGGAATACGCATCTTAAGCCCCTTCATATCGGCAAGAGATTTTATCTCTTTACGAAACCATCCACCCATTTGAATGTTTGTATTTCCGCCAAGAAGAGGGTAGAGGTTGTAGTTGGCATAAAGCTCACGCCATAGCTGCAAGCCTTCTCCGTAAAGCATCCAAGAGTTGATCTCTTCGGCATCAAAACCAAATGGAATGCCACTAAAGAGTGAAAATGCGGAGTTTTTTCCTTTCCAGTAATAAGGTCCGCTGTGAAAGGCATCTATCTCTCCTGAGCTTGCAGCATCGAAAACGGCAAGTGCCGGCACTAAAACATTTTTAGGATAGAGTTTGACTCGCAAAGAACCGCCGCTTACGGCTTCAAGACGTTTGGCGAACTCCTCGACACCCTCTCCCATAATGGGAAAATGAGCAGGCCACGAGGTAGCGAGCTTGATTGTCGTTTTTTTACCGCGATTGATATGTACGCTTTTTTTCTCTTTTTGTTTTGGATGCTTTGAGTAGTCTATAGCTACATGATGCCCTTCATTGCATCCAGAAAGCATTGCCGTCCCCGTCAAAGCTGCGGTCGTTGTCAGAAAATTTCGTCTATCCATATCACTGTTCCTGTTTGATTATTTTTTATACTTGAGCTCAAACTCCAGTTCTACATCTTGCCATGTCTTTCCTTGATGTAGATCATAACACGCTTTGTTTATCGCATGTAGAGCAGGCAGCATTTCAAAATCGGCAAGGTCTATGACCCCTTCTGCCTCAACCTCATCATCTTCTACTTCATACTTCATAGGAACATCGAGTGTTTTTCCATTCATGGAAATGGCTACATGCAAGACATTTCCTTCAACTTTCGTAATTTTTGCCGTTATCATCTCTACATTTTGCACCTTGAAAAAGTGTTCGACAAGTTTTTTATCTCTTGCTTTGTTTTTACTATCTACCGAAGATGTTTGAATTTCAACAGATGTTCCAAGCAGCATTTCTGTAAGTGAATCAGCCTTTTTTGAGTGTAGCTGTACATGATCGAAACCTCCTTTTACCCCTTTTTTCATCGGTGTTTTAAACGCTTTAAATTCGACATCGATCGAAGTAGCTTCATATCCAAATGCACTAAGTGCCAACATAGATGCTAGTAACAATTTTTTCATGGTGTATCCTTTAATATGGTGGTATATGTGTATTGTACTCTAATTAGAACAAATCAAATGTAAGCTGTCGTGGAGATGCTTGAATTTTTTTCTCAAATAAAATCTCTTTCGTATAGCCGCCTATGAATGCAAAATGAAATGATTGCTCGCGTAACAAAGAAAAAAGCTCCTCTTTTGTCCCATAATGGTAACATGCAGAACAGTTTGGCATATCGTACTCTTTTGGTAGTAAATAGATTGAGCGTGCCCATGGAGCATGCTCAAATAAAAACTCTATCTCTTGACGGAAGTAGCGCATATCTTTTTCAAAAATCAAAACCAGTTCGCTTGTTCCATACTCTTTTGGTTCGAAATTTTTATTGGTAAAAAGAATTTCGAAATGGGTAAGATGTTCAAATTTTTTGAAACGAAATGCTATTTCATTCGTAGCATAAAAATTAAGCAGTTGTTCCAAAAAAGGAAGAAAAAATGGAGAGAGCAAAATTCGCTCATAGTAAAAATCTCTAAAGATAAAAGAAACCTCAAAGAGTGTTCGCTCTATGATTTCTATCTTGTAGCGAATAACATGTGGTAGCTCCTTTATGTCAGTAAAAAGCTCTTCTCTAACCAAAGAGGGAGTAAAAAGGATTTTCTGTCCATTTGGCACATCCCACAGTTTTTTTGTGAGTTCTTGCATGTTGCCATATGCCAAAACAACTTCATCGTTTGTCTCTATGTCCATTGCAAGCTCGAAAGCTATATCATCACAACTATAAGCTTCTACCTCTTTTTCCACCATGCGAAAACGAAGCAGTCGAAAAAGCGCTTCATCAAGTGAATCCACTTTCAACCATGCTATTTCAGGATCACTAATTTGCACTGGTTTGTCAAAAATAACGGCATAGGCACCGTTACGAACCGCTTCTTCTATATCTGCAGGATTCTTTGCAAAAAAAATATCCCCACGTTTGATTTTTCCTGCATCGAAAACCACCTCGTTGTAAATGGTTACTTCAGGAGATGTCAGCAGGCGTGCACCGGTCAGTGCTACGATATTTTCAAGTCTCATCCAATAGGCGTTCCGGGTTTTTTCGGTTTCTCCGGTCGTATCAAACAGAGCCCTTCGTCATCTTTAGCAGCAAGAAGCATACCCTCTGAGATGATTCCCATAAGTTTTGCAGGTTTGAGGTTGGCAACGACACATACCTGTGTACCCCTCAGCTCCTCTGCGGAGTAGAACTCTTTGATACCCGCGACAATCTGTCGTAGAGAGTCTTCGCCAAGGTCTACTTGCAATTTGAGCAGTTTTTTACTTTTTGGCACTTCCTCTGCCGAAACGACAGTTCCGACTTTCAAAGATGTTTCAAAAAATTGGCCTATCTCTATGAGGTTATCCTCCTCTTTTTTCTCTTTTTTGTCACTGCACTCCTCTTTTTGAGACTCTTTGGAGTTTGGCTGTGCTTGCGGTGCTTCAGGTAAAAGAGGCTCCTCT
>JALWLR010000264.1 GCA_027084065.1 Helicobacteraceae bacterium
GAAAAAATAGAAAAATCGATTCTGGACGCTTTGAAACATAACAAAAAAGAGGAGTTTCAAGATGCACTTATAGGCTTCAATGCCACTGCAGCAGCTTTTAGCGCCGATGTACTTCATCTTGTAGAGTTGACAAACGCTCTTTTACAAAAGAAGATCTCCACTTTGCAAAAAAGTAACGAAAAAGCCAATCTTTTCATCTCCATTACCTTTGTTCTTACCGCTTTTTTACTGCTGACTAGTCTGTACTTTACGCTTCGCTACCAAAAAAAGATGCTTCGCCAACTCAACAGAGCCGAAAACGCAGAAAAGCAGACAAGGCTGCTCTCGCGAAGACTTGAACACTACTCCAAAGAACTAGAAGTAGAAATAGAGAAAAAAAAGAGTGAACTTACCGAGAAGATCTATACAAATGCCATATCCAAACTGCCAAATCGAAACAAGCTCCTAGAAGATATTCAAAACAACACCTTCAAATACCTTGCATTGTTAAATATAGACAACTTCCAAAAATTCAACGACGTCTACGGAGAAGCCTTTGGAAATATCGCGTTAAAAGCCAGTGCCGAGTTTTTACAAAACAACACACCCAACAACTACAATATCTACCATATCGGAGGAGATGAGTTTGTCATAAGTGCTTTGAAACAAAGTGATATTGAATCGGACGATTTTGTCGCATTCATTCAAAATATTCTCAAAGCGTTTCGAAAAAAGGAGTTCATTATAGACTCAAAACGATTCGTACTTACAATGACGGCGGGTATTAGCCTAGGTGGCATGCAAAAGATGCTTGCCTATGCCGATATGGCACTCAAAGATGCGAAGAAAAAAGGCAAAGCATATGAAATTTATGAAGGAAAAAGTCTTGAAGCTTCGCATAAAGAGGACCTTGAGTGCTACCATAAACTTCTAGATGCACTTCAAAACAGACGACTTGTTGCCTTTTTGCAACCTATAGTTCCTATAAGCGATCCAGCTCTTGCATGCAAATATGAATCACTCGTACGCATCATCGATGAAAATTCCAAGACCATTCCACCTGTTAATTTTCTCCGAGTTGCCAAGCAAAATCGCATTTATTACAAAATAACAAAAGAGATGTTCTACAATACTCTAAAACTCATAAAGGAGTACAAAGTCCCTATCTCTATCAATCTATCGATGGCTGATATAACCAATGAAAAAACCGTTGATATGATCTACAAAGAACTAGCTGCTTTCCACGATGCACATCTTATAACATTTGAATTGCTGGAAACGGAAGATTTCAAAGACTACACAAGCGTCTATGACTTCTGCATGCAGATTAAAAGCTATGGTGTCTCTCTTGCTTTGGATGACTTTGGTAGTGGATATTCAAATTTTTCGCATATTCTACATCTACCGATTGATTTCATCAAAATAGATGCTTCACTTATTTCCAATATTTCCAGAGATCACGCTTCACGTTTAATGGTTGAAATTATTGTGCTGCTAGCTAAAAAAATCGGTGCTAAAACCATTGCGGAGTTTGTCAGTAGTGAAGAGATTTACAATATAGTAAAAGAGTTGGGAGTAGATTATGCACAAGGATTTTATGTAGGAAAGCCGGAAAGACCGGCATTGTATCTGAAAAACTCCTCAGCCTCTCCGTGCTAGAGAGACCAAAGGAGAAAGAGCATCTCTTATGAGATGTTGACGATAACTTCTTGACCGTCGAAGTCGAACTCGACTTTGCTACCCTCTTTGACTTTATCTTCAAGGATAAGTTCGGCAAGTCTGTCTTCGACAATTTCATACAGAGCACGTTTAAGCGGTCTCGCACCAAATACAGGATCGAATCCGGCTTCTGCGATGTACTCTTTTGCACGCTCTGTAAGAGAGATCGTAATATCTCGCTCTTCGAGTTTCTTGGCAATATCGTTGAAGAAAAGCTCGACAATTTGTTTGATCTCCTCTTTTCCAAGTGGGTTGAATATAACCACTTCATCAAGTCTGTTAAGGAACTCCGGTTTGAAGTGCGCTTTGAGATCTGGCTTGATAAGCTCTTCAACATTATCACCCGGTTTTGCTTCCATAATCTTTTGACTTCCTATGTTAGAAGTGAGAATTATGATTGTGTTGCTAAAATCGACCGTAACACCTTTGTTGTCTGTCAGACGCCCGTCATCAAGTACTTGCAACAAGATGTTAAATACATCAGGATGCGCTTTTTCGACCTCATCGAAAAGCACGACACTGTACGGCTTTCTTCGTACCGCTTCAGTGAGCTGTCCACCCTCTTCGTACCCGACATAACCAGGAGCAGCACCCACAAGTCTTGAGACTGCGTGTTTCTCCATGTATTCACTCATGTCTATACGAATCATCGCATCTTCGGTATCGAAGAGGAACTTCGCAAGCGTTTTGGCCGTTTGTGTTTTACCTACACCGGTAGGTCCAAGGAAGAGGAAGCTTCCTATAGGTCTGTTCTTGTCACTAAGACCCGCTTTGTTACGCTTGATAGCTCTTGCAACCGCACGAACTGC
>JALWLR010000265.1 GCA_027084065.1 Helicobacteraceae bacterium
GCATGGAAACTTGGGGTTAAATGCCGAAACAAAACACAATATGCTCAAAGACGATACCTACATAGAGCAGCTTCAAGAGTATGAAAAGTGCTGTAACAAGAAAATATTTGTAAAGGTATATCGATGCAGTTATGCCGAATGTGAATATGTACTTACAGAGATAGAAGATGAAGGGGATGGCTTTGATACTCGTAAGCTTGTAGAGATTTTTCGAAACACAAAAAGATTTAATGGACGGGGAGTGTATGTTTCGAAGAAGAACTCATTGGGGATCTATTATAATGAGAAAGGCAACAATGTTTTATTTATCAACAGAATTACCTGCTCATCTGCTGAGTAAAACACAGGTCACATCATCTTCTTGTTCTTCTATTTTTTCATCTACTCTTTTTTCCAGATCTTTGAGTGACTCTATTTGCACAAAATCATTTATCAGCTCTGTTGCGTAAAGTGATTTTTCTTTTTTAAGTGTGCTTTCACTAAGACCATCTGTATAAAATAGCATTTTTTTAACATTGTTTAGCTCAAGAGAGTCTATTGCAAAATTTTTTGTATATGCTGCTAAAGGAGGATTGTTGGATTTTAATTTTTTTACATCCTTATCTTGTGTATTTTGATAGAGAACCGGCGGCATGGAAAAGATGGCATACTCCATTGCCTCTTTTTTGGATGATAAGTGAAAAATTCCAAGTGAGACTATCTCTTCATCGAGGAGGTTTGGTTGAATGAAAGATAGAAGTTCACTGGTAAGCTCTTTGAGTTTTAAAGAGAGCTTCTTCTTTTTTGCATTTTCAACTTTATAGTTGAGAAAGGCACTACATAGCATTGCTGTTGCAGAAGCAGGCAAACCTTTGCCCATACCGTCTACCAAAAAAAGCAGATATTCTGTTTCATTGATTTCTTTAATGAGGTAGTTGTCGCCACTTAGTGTGTCTTTTGGGCGATAACACACTTCACATTGGTACTCTAGCAATTGTTTAGTTGTTTCAATGTCGTTTTTCGCTATGCGTTTTTCTTTGGCAAATGTCAGTTTTGCTTGATAGTTATTATATAAAATTTCATTTTTTTGCTCTTCCATCAAGCATCGATCGGCTATGATCATTTTGACTGTTTTGTTAAATACATCGAAAATTTTATCAGCATCGAACGGTTTTTTCAAAAAGTTTGTTATGTTTATTTCAAGTGCTTCTCTAAGAACTTCCAGCTCTTCAAACGCAGTTACAAGTATAATAGGGATAGAGGGATCTTCTTCACGTATTTTTTTACTCATCTCCAAGCCGTTGCAAACGGGCATGTTGTAGTCTGTCAAAACCATATCTATATTATTGTTTTGAAAAACTTCCAGCCCCTCTTTTCCATTTTTGGCTTTGTAGATTTTTTTAAAAATTAAAGAAAAAAGTTCTTCATAAACTTCACTTATGACTTCATCATCCTCTACAAACAAAATGTTAAGTGTTTTGTAGAGTTCTAAGTTGTCGTATTTATTATCCATTGATTTAATCGTTATTTAGTAGTGTGAAACTTTTTTAACATTGAAAAGCTCCGTGAGTCTTAGATCATCTAGGAGCTCGATAAGCTCTGGATTACCGACTTCGAGTTCAATTTTTATTCCGTCATTGACAAGCTTGGAGAGATAGCCGATAACGGAAGAGGTCATAGAGATGGAATCAGGAATTTTGATGTGGACTCTTTTTTGATTTGGTGTTTGTAGTATCGCATCTATTGTTTCTTTAATTTTCTGGTAATCACTAATAGACTTTATATTTCCCTTTATAGTGACAGTGTCAAGTGATCTACTGATTTCCATAAATCATACTCCGTTAAATGAAATGAATAATGTTATATTTTAAATATTATATACTTATAGCGTTTAACAATGGCTTAAGTTAGAATAACTTTCTTTTTACTCTTAAAGCAATGTATCACAGCTTATGATATAATTCAATAGCTATTTATAGGAATTTGACCGGATGAAAACTTATAACTATAGAGTGAAAGGGAAGTCTTTAGAGATTTTATTTAAGAACGAGCAGAAGGAGATTATGCAGTGTGATTCTGTATTGATTCAGGTTTTTAGTGGGGAGGGAGAAGAAAAATTTAAATCTTTGTTAGCTTTTATCGAAAAAAAGTTTCCTCATGCAACAATAATCGCTGCATCTACCGACGGAGAAATCTATGAGGGGTGTGTTTTGACACAAGAGAGTGTCATATCTGTTTCTCTTTTTAGTGTTACCAAAGTTACAAGTTGTTATGTCAAGAGTGAAGAGAGTTTTGATGAAGGTGTTCGTGTTGCCACAAATATTGTCACGCCTAAAACAAAGCTTGTTATCGCTTTTACTGATGGAATCGCAACAAACGGAGAAGCTTTTTTACGAGGATTTTCTTCTGTTGCAAAAGATGTAAAAATAGCCGGAGGACTTGCCGGAGACAATGGTAAGCTGAAAAAAACTCTTCTTGGAATAGGCTCGAAACTTTATGAG
>JALWLR010000266.1 GCA_027084065.1 Helicobacteraceae bacterium
GGATATCCGACCTTTTCTCCCGCTGCGACGAGCTCTTCGTAACTTTTTACGAAAACGTAAGGGCTTGTTTGCAAACCGAGCGTTTCGGCAGCGAAAACGCGGATATTTTTACGGTTCATCGTTTTATTGACAGCTTCGGCGTTTGGAATGACGCAAAAGCCCTCTTTCTCCGCTTCAAAGAGTGCATCGATGCTGATCGCTTCGATTTCGGGAAGAATGAAGTCCGGCTTTTCACGGCGGATTATTTCCAAAACGGCTGCTTTGTTTTGCATGTCGACGACATAGCTTCTGTGGGCGACGTGGTGTGCCGGAGCATGCTGATAGCGATCTACCGCGATAACTTCAAGACCCAGTCTTTGGGCTTCGATGGCGACCTCTTTGCCGAGTTCTCCAGATCCAAGGAGCATGATTTTTTTGGAGTTGCTTTTGAGTGGTGCGCTAAATTCCATGATGATTGCCTCTGTTTGTAAAATTATTGCAATTATACACAAGTAGCGCTTAAGTGCAAGAGTAATATAATTGCAAAAACTATTTTTTTGCAGAGATACAAGGGAGGGATTACATGCTAAACAGAAAGAAGATCTACAATCCAAACACGAAAGAAACAGCAAATGAACGCAAGATCTTTGGCGGTAATCCAACCGGTATTTTCGAACTTAACGACATCAAGTATCAGTGGGCGTACAATTTATGGGAGATGATGCTCAACAACACATGGTTTCCAAAAGAGGTCGATATGACACGTGACGTCAACGACTACAAAAACCTCACTGATGCGGAAAAAACGGCGTATGACAAAGCGCTTTCACAACTGATCTTTATGGATTCGCTTCAGACAAATAACCTTATAGACAATATCAACCCCTATGTTACCTCGCCGGAGATTAACCTGATACTAGTAAGACAGAGTTTCGAAGAGGCTTTGCACTCTCAAAGCTATGCCGTTATGGTCGATTCCATCTCTACCAACACGGAAGAGATTTACGAGCTTTGGCGCAGAGACATGATGCTCAAACACAAAAACGATGCCATAGCGGCAGTATATGAAGAGCTTTCCAAAGAGCCAAGCGAGCACAATTTCGTCAAAGCCTGTTTTGCCAACCAGATTTTAGAGGGCATCTACTTTTACAGCGGTTTTACCTACCTCTACACGCTTGCACGAAGCGGAAAAATGCTTGGAAGCGCGCAGATGATCCGCTTTATTCAGCGAGATGAGGTAACGCACCTTGTTTTGTTTCAAAATATCATCAACTCTTTGAGAAAAGAGCGTCCCGATCTTTTTACGAAACAGCTTGAAGATGAGGTCATTGAGATGTTTAAAAATGCAGTCAAGTTAGAAAGCGAGTGGGGTAAGTATATTACTCAGGGGCAGATTTTGGGATTAACAGATGAGATTATTGAGCAGTATATCAAGTATCTTGCCGATGATAGACTCAAGTCTGTCGGTTTCGAGCCGCTTTATAATGTTTCACACCCTATTAAATGGGTCGATGATTTTGCCAAGTTCAATGATCAAAAAACCAACTTTTTCGAAGGTACGGTTGCGAACTACTCCAAAGGAAGTTTGAGCTTCGATGATGACTTCTAAACTGACATCACTTCTGTTTGAGACAACATCGTGCTATGAGAGTAATTTACAGACCCTGCTTGTACTTTTGCAAGGGTGTGAAAAGGGCTCGCTTGCAGTGGCAGGAGAAGTTTGCCTAACGGGTTATGATTATGCCAACATGCAAAAGATGCTTGATTTCGAGCCAAAAGCAAGAGAGGAGATAGCAAAAGCCTCCGTCGGTAAAACGGTTATTTTGACGATGCTTGCCCGTGATGGAAAGGATGTAAAGAACTTCGCATACGTGTTTCATGACGGGGAGTTGCTTCGCAAACAGGCAAAAGCGAAACTTTTCAAACTTGGCGATGAGCATAAGTATATTACACCGGGAGAGGAAGAGGAGATTGTCATCTTCGAAGTAGGTGGTGTGAAGCTGGGTGTTTTGATCTGTTTTGAGCTGCGTTTTAAAAAGTTATGGATGCAGCTTGAGGGTGCGGATGTCATAGCGGTGCCCAGCTGGTGGGGAAAAGAGAGAAAAAGCCACTACGTTACACTCACAAACGCTTTGGCTGTTATGAACGAGTGTTATGTTATATGCAGCGACAATCTGCATGTAGATTGCCATGGAGAAAGCGGTATAATCACACCTTTTGGAGAGGAACGACGAAACAAAGGGCGTCCCATCGCTTCATTGCCGTTTGATAAAAATGAAATCAAAAAGATGCGCCGCTATATGGACATCGAGATTGAGGCATAGCTATGAACCTAGAGTTGCAGCTACGGCGCTCTTTGAAGCTTGCCGAAGAGATAGATGCCCGTTTTCCTCTTACACAGCGTGTCAAAGAAGCCATCGCTAAAACACCCAGAGAACTCTTCGTACCCAAAGGATTTGAGCGTATTGCCTACAAGACGGATGCTTTACCGATTGCCGGAAACCAGTGGATAAGCTCTCCGCTGACAGTTGCAAAAATGACGGAGTATCTTGCTCCAATCGGTGTGGACAAGGTATTGGAGATTGGATGTGGGAGTGGCTATCAGGCAGCGGTTTTAAGCCATCTGTTTCGTGGTGTGTTTACAATAGAGCGCATAGAGCGGCTGGTATTAGAAGCAAAGGCACGCTTTCGCGCGTTAGGGTATCAAAACATCCATGTACGCACCGACGATGGACAAAACGGCTGGATTCAGTATGCTCCCTATGATAGAATTCTTTTTTCCGCAACAGCACGCACCATACCGCAAAAGCTCTTCGACCAACTGCAAGATGAGGGTATATTGCTCGCACCGATGGAGGTTGGTGGGCGTCAAATCATTACCCGTTTTGTAAAAAGAGGCAAGGATATTTTAAAAGAGGAGTTGGAAGAGTGTGATTTCGTTCCGGTTAAAGACGGAGTGGAACGGTAGGCACGGATGCCTAGAATCCCTCATGAATACTTCTACAAAGCGGCGTTTGAAAAGTATGGCGTAGACCCAAAAGCGCTCTGTTGGAATGACGCCTCCTCACAGCGTTTACGTTTTGAAATTTTGCTAGAAGCACTGCCAAAGCCTTTGGATGGCTATAGCATTGTCGATGCCGGCTGTGGGCTTGGAGATTTTTATCTTTTTTTACAAGAAAAGGGTATGTTACCAAAGTGCTATATCGGCATAGACTCGTTTGAAGCATTTGCAGCTGTAGCCAAAAGAAGAACGAAACAAAAGATTGTATGTGCAGATGTTTTGCATGTAGCTTTGCCAAAAGCGGATTACTATGTTTGCAGCGGTGCGCTGAACACGTTGACTGCTTTTGAGAGCCTGCTTTTTATAAAGCAGTGTTTGGATGCTTCATCTCAAGGATTTATTTTTAACTTTCTTTATGGCAAAAAAAAGAGTGAAACCTACAATTACTTTGATGATGCTCTCATCGAGACGATGCTGGAGAGTTTCGATGCTGAGCTCTTTTTTTCCAAAAAAGGCTACATGCAAAACGATATGACGATAGGAGTGAGAAAACGATGTGCGCAATCTTTGGTATAGTAGGCAGGTTCGATTCCAAAAAAGCAAGAAATGCACTTGCTTTGCTGCGTCATAGAGGGCCGGATCATTGTGGTATAGAGGAGCGTGAGGGGCTTTTTTTCGCACATCAAAGACTAAGCATTCTTGACACTCATCACAGAGCGAATCAGCCACTAATCAAAGAGAATGTGTTTGTGAGTTTTAATGGAGAAATCTACAATTACAAAGAACTCAAAGAGAGTTTGGAGTATCCGTTTCAAACAAACAGTGATACCGAGGTTATACTTGCGTTATATTTGCGTTATAAGGAGCGTTTTGTCGAGCATTTACGAGGGATGTTCGCCATAGCGATTTACGATAACGGAAAACTGTTGCTCTTTCGTGACAGACTTGGGAAAAAGCCGCTTGTTTACATGCAGACAAAAGAGGCATTCATTTTTGCTTCGGAGTTAAAAGCACTCAAACCGTTTTTACAAAAGGTGCGAATGAACGAAGATGCGATGCTTTCGTATTTAAGCTATTTGGCTCCAACGGCACCGCATACTTTTTACAAAGGCATACATAAGATCGCTCCTGCACACTATTTGGTCTATGAAAACGAGAAGGTGGAAGTCAAGCGCTATTTTGATCTGCTGCAAACACAACCCTCTTTGATAACCGATGAAAAAGAGGCACTCTCTTTACTTGAAGCAAAACTGCAAGAGTCCATAGAGTTGCGTCTTAGCGGCAGTGACGTTCCTATGGCGACGCTGCTTAGCGGAGGGATTGACAGTGCGACTATCAATTACTATGCAAAAGCTTCGGGGCGTAATCTTGTGAGTTTTTCGTTAGGATTTGAGGAGTACAAAAAGTATGATGAGCTAGATGCCGCCAAAGAGAGTGCCGCACTGCTTGGCATACGAAATAGAGCCGTTATTGCTACCAAAGAGCGATTTTTAGAGAGTTTCGATGCTGTTTTTGAAGCACTTGACGAGCCTTTAAACGATCCTGCAGCGATACCGCTTTACATTTTGATGCAAGAGGTGGCACAAGAGGGCTACAAGGTGGTGCTTAGCGGAGAGGGGAGTGATGAGCTTTTTTTAGGCTACAGGCAGTATTTTGAGTATATTGAGTTGGAAAAAGCCAAAGGGCTTTATCATGCAAACTGGCTAAAGAAGTATTTTCGTTCCAATTTTTCAATGAACAGAGAGTGGGAGTGGTACAAAAGAGCGTTTGAAAATGAAGTGATTTTTCGCTGTAGCAGTGAAAAGTTTACCGATATGCAGAAAAACTTTCTGCTTCGCCGAAATGTGCGTGACGGAGAGAGCATGCAATACATCCAAGAGTACAGAGAGCGTTTTGAAAAGTCGAAACATACGGACGAATCGATCTGGTTTAGCTATATGGATCTGAATCATTTTCAAAGTGAACATTTTCTTGCCAAACTCGACCGCATTTCAATGGCACACTCCATTGAGTCGCGAACCCCTTTTTTGGATCATGAATTCGCGCAGCTCGTTTTTCAAATAGAGCCTTCGCTTCGCTACAAAGAGGGAGTGACAAAATCTTTACTGAAAAAAATTATGCGCACTAAACTCGATGAGAAGATTATAGGGCGTAAAAAAAAGGGTTTTTCCAACCCTTATATGGAGTATTTGATTCAAAGCGGACGGATAGAGCTTATAGACAAAGTCAACGAGCAGACGGGTATGTTTAAAAAGGATGTATTGCGTCGTTACATTCAAACGGCAAAAAAGGGAACTTTCAAACAGCATATATGGGGATTGTACGTACTTTCACGATGGATAGAAAAAGAGTTGCTGTAGAGACTTTAAAGGCTTCCTCCAGATACCTGCGGCACATGGGAAAAGAAGGTGTGCTGCTGTGTTCCCACCCTGACACATTGCCTTCTTGACCCATTGCACAGGTCTAGAGGAAGTGATGAAATTATAGCAAATAAAACTTAATATTCAAGGAACACGTCATATGATATACATTTTTTGCGCCACGAAAAGCGAAGCACAGGCAATTGTGGAGTATAAAAAACTAAAAAAACGCAAACAGGGAGCATTGACGCTTTTTGTCTGCGATACTGTGACGCTTTGTGTAAGTGGAGTGGGTAAAGAGGCCGCACGCAAGGCAGTGAACGCTTTTAAAAAAGAGTTTTCTCTTATGAAAGATGATATTGTACTTAACATCGGCATCGCAGCGGCACCGCCTCACATTCCCATAGGCAGTTTGTGTGTGATTGGACGTGTTGTTACAAATGACAAAGAGTATCGGTTGCAAGAAAAGGGAGAGACGCTTACATGCAAAAACGAAGCTGTCTCCACTTACCATACGACACTTGTCGATATGGAGTCATGCGTTTTTGCAGAGCACTTTTTACCAAATCTAACAATATATAAAGTTGTTTCCGATCACTTCGACCCCTCAGGCGTTACAAAAGAGGGAACAAAAGCGCTCATAGCGGCAGTCCTTGCAGAGATTGAGCCGCTTAGGAGCTGATATCAAGACGGTTTTGCTTTTGATTGTTTTGGGTGGAGTTTAAGAAGTCTATATTCTTTTTGATCTGATTCATCTGGGTAAGTGTATCGGCTTTAAGGGTTTGTAGCAGGGTATTTGCCTGCTTTAAAAGATAAAACGCCTCTTGCATCTCTTCAAGCGAAGTAAATTCGGGCATTGCATCGAGTAGTTGCGAAATGGCGTTGGTGTCTTTGGCTACTAGGGCTACTTTGAGTCGGTCAGACCAGGTCATTTGTCTCTCTCCACGCTTCGAGGAGACCTTTGAAGACATTGCTGACGGTGTCTATCTTTTCTGCATCATTTTGAATGTTGGCTTCTGTAAGCAGTTTGATTTGGTAGGTATAGAGTCCATCAAGATAGGTTGCAACATTGCCGGCGTTATAATCGAGAGTGGCTAAAAGCTCGGCGATGATGGCTATGCTTCGGTTTATCCAGTAGGCACGCTTTTCGATGTTTTCATCTTTGATCGCTTTTTTTGCCTGGGCATTAAAGCGAAGAACACCTTCATAAAGCATCTCAATCAGTTTTGCCGGGGATTCGACAGCGACGTTGTTTTGTGCGTAAATATTGTAGGCGGTGCTTGGACTCATGAAAATTCCTCAAAAAAATTTTGGTTTGCTTCTATATCGGCCGTGAAGAAATTTTCTTTAGGAGTAATAGCGTTTAAGCCCTTCGATTTTCGATCCCATATTTAAAAGAAGCATGTCGGCTATGACGAGTGCCGCCATAGATTCGGCAACGACACTGCCGCGAACGGCGACACATGGATCGTGCCGTCCTTTGAGCTCAAAATCGACCTCTTCGTTTTGTGTCGTAATCGTATGCTGTTTTTGAAAGATGGAGGGCGTGGGTTTGAAGTAGACATTGACAACTATCTCTTCTCCATCACTTATACCGCCTAAAATACCGCCGGCATGATTGGAAGCAAATCCATCTTTACGAATCTGGTCGTTGTTTTGGCTTCCTTTGCTGCGTGCACTCATACAACCATCTCCAATCTCTACCGCTTTGACGGCATTGATGCCCATCATTGCATCTGCTAGGAGGGCATCGAGTTTATAATAGAGTGGTTGTCCAAGACCTACAGGAACATTGCGAATGACGACACGCACAACACCACCGACGGAATCGTGAGCCTTTTTGGCTTCTAAGATGGCATTTTTTTGTGCCTCTTCGACGCTTGGATCGAGTGCAAAAATTTCACTCTGTGCAGGATAGTCGTAGTTGTAGCATGTGGCGTGAATACCGTCAATTTCGCTAATGCCGCTGTTTACTTCTATGCCGAGTTCACGGAGCATAAGTTTGGCAAGCCCTCCTGCGGCAACGCGTGCGGCGGTTTCTCTAGCACTACTGCGTCCTCCTCCGCGGTAGTCTCTAATGCCGTACTTGTGAAAATAGGTAAAGTCGGCATGTCCCGGACGAAAAAGATCTTTGATGTTGGAGTAGTCTTTACTTTTTTGGCTGGTATTGAAAATAACCATAGCGATGGGAGTACCTGTAGCTTTGCCTTCGAAAACGCCGCTGAGAATCTCCACTTTGTCCGCCTCTTTTCGTGCTGTTTCAAACTTCGTTTTACCGGGCTTTCTTCGGTCTAGTTCACTTTGAATGAAAGCCTCATCCACTTCCAATCCTGCTGGAACACCGTCTACGACGCATCCAATGGCTTTTCCGTGTGATTCTCCAAATGTCGTGAAGCGAAAACGTATGCCAAAAGTATTCATAAATCTCCTATTTGTTTGTCTTTTTTACAACTTCAAGTGCCTGTTTTGCCGCTTCTTGTTGGGCGGCTTTTTTGCTTTTTCCAACGGCACGTCCATACTCTTTGCCGTCAACTAGCACGGCAACTTCGAACTCTTTTTTATGATCGGGACCGCGAGATGCTATAACTTTATACTCCGGCGTAACGCCAAAACGTGCCTGTGTGAGCTCTTGAAAAGTTGTTTTGAAATCTCGAAATAGCGAGTCCAAAGAGATCTCTTTATGCACTTTTTCTATCAAGTCTATAGCTATTTTTTTAACTGTATCCAGTCCCGATTCCAGATAAATAGCTCCCATCAACGCCTCAAAAGAGTTCGAAAGCAAGGAGGGCTTTTCTCTTCCTCCGTTGTTCTCTTCGGCGGTGGAGAGCAGAATGTACTCTCCGAGTTTGAGATGGCGTGCGAGCTTGTCAAAGCCCACTTCATTGACAAGAGAGGCTCGAATTTTCGAAAGTGTTCCCTCATCCGCATCTTTGAATTTGAAGTAGAGGTACTCTCCGACAACCAAATCAAGAACGGCATCGCCTAAAAACTCCAATCGCTCATTATCGTAGGGCTGCTTGTAGCTTTTGTGTGTCAGCGCTTCGATAATGAGATTTTTGTCTTTGAATCTATACCCTAAATCGTTTTCTAGTTTCTCTATACTTTTATGCATTTTGTAACGCCTTTGCTTTTTCTGCCTGCTCTTTGGCTATTGCGTCGCATCGTTCGTTTTCGATGTGACCGTCATGTCCGCGAACCCATATCGCTTTGATTTTGTGCGGTTTGGAAACGCGTACATACTCTCTCCACAGCTCCGGGTTTTTTACCTTTTTAAACTCTTTTTTCTGCCAGTTTGGCAGCCATTCGTTAATGCCTTTGACAACATAGGAAGAGTCGGAAACAACTTCGACTTCACAAGGCTCTTTGAGAAGTTTTAATCCCTCTATAACAGCTTTGAGCTCCATTTTATTGTTGGTTGTATAGAGGTCGTAGCCACCATACTCCTTTTCATGTTCTGCGTATCGCAGTATTCCGCCGTATCCTCCCGGACCCGGGTTGCCTAGGCTACTTCCGTCACAAAAAAGAGTCACTTGCTTCATGCATTTCCTGTCTATAGTCTCTGACAACTCCATACTCCAACGCCGCGGTATCTATGGAGTGGCAACTGCTGCAGCGGTTGAAACCAAATGGAAAAACCACTTTGCAGTTTGTGCAGATATACTCAAAACTGAGTGTTGCTCCCACCTCTTTTGGGAGATGGATCAAAAGATCGAGTTCAAATATATCCGAACTTTTCGCCTCCTTTACATACCCTTTTGCGGTGTAGAGTTCTTGTAAAAAAGAGCTTCGTGAAATTATATCCAATCTCACATCTTTTTTCTCCAACTGCCAGAGTATATCGGCTATATTTTCACATTTTTCAAAGTCGAGTTCCTGCCATGCCCGATTTGGGTCGGTGCGAAAGAGGTACTCAAAAATCATTCGCTCAAGCTGTTTGTACTCTCTGTAGAGAAAAATGATTTCATTTGTTTTGAGCTCGTCGTCAAGGTTCTCTGCATGTAGCAAAGCAAGCACCTTAAGATAGAGCTGCTCTTTAGAGACATCCTCGTTGAGTACCTCCAGTGGCTCCAAAACCTCCAAAGCGGCTTGATAGTCCCGCATATATTCGTAAACTAGTAGCAGATAGTGAAGAGCCTGTGGTGTGCGTGGATTTTTTTTGAGGATTTCTAAAAAAACATCGCGGCTTCTACCGAGAAAACCGGCTTTGAAGTAGGTTTTTCCAAGAAGAAACATGATGTCGCGAACATTTTCGCCGTTTTGATCCAGTAGCAGCAGTTCGCTGTATATATCTATGGCTTTTTCGTAGTCGCCATTTTTTGTGTAGGCATCCGCCAGCAGCAGCCATGATTTTTGTGAGAGCTCCCCGCTTCGTATGAGCTCTTTGAGCTCCTCTTCGCTTGGGAGTGTATGGAACTGCTCTAAAAAACGATCCAGATAGCGGTAGTTGTCTTTTGCTTTGTAGCGTCCCCACCAGTAGGAGAAAAAGGAGATGACGAAAATCATTCCAAGTAGGATGATAATGCTAAAAAGAGGGTCGCGAAACTCTATGAAAAAGCTATTCATAAATGACGATACCGTAGTCGTTTTTGAGATTGTAAAAGATGGAGGCTTCGTCTATAACGAGCTCTTTGAGTTTTCCAAGATGGACAACAGCACCCTTTGGAACGACGATGCCGTTTTCTGTAAAGAATTTGCGGATGTTGACGAACTTTATCTCTTCAATGTAGCGGTATTCGAACTCTTTATGCAGACGCATTTTGTCGTAGTTGAAGACATGCTCGTTAAGATGAAGTGCATCGGCAGCATATTTTGTCGGCAGATAGCCTGAGAGGTCGGTAAGATTTTCTTCTACATGCAGATACTTTGCAGGCAGTGTATGCTTTTTTAAAAAGATATATTTGTTGTTGAGTTTCATATTGGGGGTGTCTTGCCAGTATTTGTAGAGTGGATTGGAGACGCCGAGTTTGCGTCGTATCTCTTTCCACAGCCAATAGTCGTTGAGCTTGTTTGGCAGACTAGACACCTTTTCCCCTTTTTTGTTTTCACGTATATCGTGTTTTGGTATTATAGTATCTTTTTTTAAAAATTTTTCTAAAAGGGTTTCTCGAAGCATATAAAGAAGCGCTTCGAGAAAGGAGTAAAAAAGGAGAGTTATAAAACGGCAGTGACAGCTTTTGTGATGATGAAACCACCAACAACGAGCCAGACGAACATAGCCGCTGCTGTATAGAGTGGAGCAAGACCGAGTCCTTTGAATTTTGCAAAACGTGTCTGCAT